>JAUWPM010000029.1 GCA_030611585.1 Methanosarcinales archaeon
GTCCGTTACTTCCCTTGCGTGTCTTGCTAAGTCTTCTACGACGTCTGATACCGTGTCCCTGTGAATCTCCATTATGCGTTCAATAGCTCTTATCCCGTTTTTCTCCACCAGCAATTTGCAGATAAGGATTATCTGATCCTCGGATAACTTGCGATTGTAGAAGACCGTGTTTTTGGTTTCCACAAAGACACTGTCGCATGTTTTGCATTTAAATCGCTGCCTGCCGTTTTTGTAATGTCCATATTTAACTATGTTGCCTGCACCTCTTTCGCCGTAATTCATGCAATTTGGATTGGAGCAAAACTCTTTTTGCGGATCTGCCCCTAATTTGCTATTTGGCATAAATATAGGTAGATAATATACACATATATATCAACCACACATTAGGACATTACCGAATTTCCAAGTCTCTCACCCGTGCCGCTGCAATATCCACAGATATATTGCTGTTTACGATAACTTCTTTTGAGCTTCATCCTCAGATTTAGCCTTCAGGTAAATGTTTCGTAACGTCTTCCTCACATATAAGCTTTGCGATATTTTTACGATTTACAATGGCAATTAGCGAATTTCGTTCTTGTTGTATATAAAGTATAACTTCCTTCTCTTTACGACACAGATTAACACACAACTTTTTTACCTTCGGTAAAAACCTTGACTAAAATATTCCTGATGTTTTTCTTTTAGCACAGGTTTTCTTTTTGTAAAAAAGAAAAAGTGTTGTGTCAACAATTTATTTTTTATTATGTCTATGGAGAACTCACAACCCAAAATACAACTCCGTATTCAAAAACGGAATCAAAGCAACCGTTAAACCAGTCACGTAATAATCTTTTCTGTCCATAACACCTTTAGTGAAATATCCCACGGCACCCTGTTTCTGTTTCGTGTTCTTCTCGCCGGTTAGATTATCCATCACGTCACCGAGTTCTATGCCTTTACCCTGTAACAGCTCTTTGTAGACGACCGAAGGGAGCTCAAAGAACGGCGTGGTCCCATAGCCCTTTCTACCCATATCGTCCATAACGCACATAACGCCAAACGCAAACCACCGTTGGAATAAGTTTTTTATCCCGCCTTCTACACCCACAAAGAACCGCGCGTTCAAATTCTGTTCTTCATTAAGCTTTTTCAATGTAACCGCTCTGTTCTCGGCACCTTTAAATGTTTCGTCCTCAATCGGCTGATTTGAAACGTCACTACTCACCTCGATGCCCACCACGTCCACATCATCGTCGAAATATTTTGAAAACGCCTCCTTCGTCGCTTCCACTTTCACGGGATTCCGAGAGCCAACTAACACTTTCATCTAAAGCTTTCTTAAAAAGATGCTTTTATCAAAGAAGTATGTTTTTTTGGGGGGGCGCTGTCTAAAAATATAGCGATCTATCTATTCCCGCCGAGAGCGCGGAGACCACAGAGGATAGAGGTTTAGAGGGTTAGCGGTTTAGAGGGTTAGCGGTTTAGAGGGTTAGCGGTTTAGAGGGTTAGCGGTTTAGAGGGTTAGCGGTTTAGCTAACGAGCTGAAACGCCAATAAACTAAACCGCTAATCCAGCGTTCTCCGCGGTAGGGTAAATTTGAAATGTGACAAAGTCAAGTTAACACAGATGATAAAAATCAACTTTGTTCTTCACACTAAATAAATCCGCGTAAATCAGTGTAAATCTGTGTCTTAAAGAGAGGGCAGTTATACTTTATATACAATAAAAATTAACTTTGTTCTTCACCCTAAATAAATCCGTGTAAATCAGTGTTAATCTGCGTCTTAAAGAGAATTATGGCAGTTATACTTTATATAACAACAAAAAACCGTTAAGCGGTGCATTCACCTAAACACTTTCTCGTTTACCTTTCTAAATACAATCTTATTTCATACTAATTAACAGAAACCTGTGGATGTCCAATGCCCAAACAAGTAGAACTTTTATCTCCCGTAGGCAGTCGCCAGTCGCTCAAAGCGGCGGTTGAAAACGGTGCAGACGCAGTCTATTTCGGCGTGGGTAAATTTAACGCGCGACGACGTGCGGATAATTTCACGATGGCTGAACTTCGTGATGCAGTCGAATACGCACACGATAACGGCGTTAAAGTTTACAACACATTCAACATCCTGATAAAGAATCGCGAACTCCGTGAGTTCTTCGATACCATCTCGGATGCGTATGCCTGCGGTATAGACGGAATCATCGTCCAGCACGTCTCGTTTGCACGTCTACTTAAAGATACCTTTCCCGATCTCAGAATCCATATCTCCACGCAGGCTGCGATAACGAACACCTACTATTTTGACTTACTCTATGGTGCGGACAGGGTTACGCTACCACGCGAGTTCTCGCTTGCTCAGGTACGAAACTTCGTCGAGAAGACACAAAAAATAGAAACCGAGGTTTTTGTTCACGGTGCGCTCTGCTTCAGCTACAGCGGGCTGTGCCTCTTCTCCAGTTTCTTAGGCGGCCGAAGCGGCAATCGCGGATTGTGCGCACAGCCGTGCAGAAAGAAGTACAACCACAGTTACCTGCTGAGCACAAAGGACTTGTGCCTCGCCGACAGGATTCCTGAAGTAATAACCGCAGGTGTTACCTCGTTAAAGATAGAGGGGAGGCTCAGAAGCCCACGGTATACCGCGGTTGCAACGCGAGTCTACCGCCTTGCCGTTGATTCGTATTACGCCGGCGATTTCCGGCTGCCAGAGAAAGAATTAAAAGACCTTGCACTTGAATTCAACCGCGAATTTACCGACGGCTACATGTTCGGTGCAACGGACGTCACAGCCCCGGAAACGCCAAAGAACCGCGGCATCTTCATGGGCACAATTGGCGAAGATACAACGCTTACACTACACGAACCCTTGTCAGTTGGTGATGGGGTCGGCATCTGGACAAAAACCGGAATTGACGGCGCAGTGATAAAGAAAATAGGACGAGAAGAGTGCTCGGTATCTTCAGCAAATGTCGGAGAAACTGTAAAACTGTTCATCCGCGCAGCAAATGGTGATCGAATCTACAAGACGTCATCGAGAGAGAAAACGCACTATGCACCAATAACGCCAAAACCCAAGATAGACATACCTATCCGATCAAAGCGCCAGGTGACAATTCCCGAACTCGAAGAAACCGAATCGGACGGTAGGGGTATGGAGATCTTAGCAAAGGTGTATTCCAAAGAGGACGCACGAGAAGCGTTAAAAGCCGGTGCAAACCGGGTTTTTTACTCGGTCTTCGCACACGACTTCCCGGAAAGCGATGCAGCACCGTACATCCCGCGGATTCTATCTGATTCCGATGCCGCGAACGCCATCCGAAAGGTAAATGAAACCGGCGCTGAGTCAGTGCTTCTCGGCAACCTCGGGCTGATCTCCAAGCTTGCACGCCCCAAAGAAGCACGAACGATTTATCTCGACTATTCCGCAAACGTCTTCAACGACCTCGATCTGGCGTTTATTGCAAAGTATGGCGCGGTTCCCATCGTATCCCCTGAACTCAACCTCTCTGAGCTTTCGAACTTCAAAAACAAAAATTTCGCCGTGCTCGTTCACGGCAGACCTGTTCTTATGAACACTAAATACCTACTGAACGAAAGATCACTGAAGGACGAGAAGGGGTTTGTTTTCCCCGTACGAAATGAATTCGACTACACCCAGATACTGAACAGTTTACCCATCGGGCTCTTCAACGACGTTGCGAAACTCCGCGATGCGGGCATCAACAAATTCTTCTTTGACTTCACCGACGGCAACGCAGAGAAAATAATCGGCTTGTATAAAGACGCCCTCAATGGTAAACCCGTTAAGAAGTCGCTGCGGCGAAGACACACTCGTGGTCATTTCAACCGCGGTGTTGATTGAATGAACAATTCGATTCCGTAAACAATAAATCGTTGACACAGATTAACGCAGATTAACACAGATGAAAAGATCAATGCCGTCAAAAATAGCCGGGTCCAACAGAAGAAAAATCCGCGTAAATCAGTGTTAATCTGTGTCTTAAAGAGAAGGCAGTTATACTTTATATACAATAAGAAAACCTAAATTGTTGACACAACACTTTTTCTTTTTTACAAAAAGAAAACCTATGCTAAAAGAAAAAAAATCTCGTGAAAATCTGTGTAATCTTGTGGTTATAAACACGTACAAACCAAAAAAATAAAAAAAGTGGAGTGACTTTACTCACTCCGCTGTGGCTGGCTCCGCTTCTACTGCCTCAGCTTCGCCTGTTTCTGCTACTTCAGCAGCTACTTCCGGCGCAGCTACTTCCGCGGCACCAAAATCAACAAACTCAGCGGGTGCCGTTCTCTGTAACAACGCCTCTATCTGCGCGTATAATTGTCTGTCACGATAGTGCTTCATCGTCGCTGCTCCTGACGGGCATGTCGCATTACAACCGCCACAACCCTTGCAAACAGCTTCGTTAACGGTCATTACGTGTCTTATCTCGTCAAGCTCAAGCGCACCGTACGGGCATACATCCACGCACATGCCGCAGCCTATGCAGATCTCCTCGTTTATCTCTGATATTGCCGGCTCTATCTTCGCCTTCGCTAAGACTAAATAAACAAGAGACCCCGCAGCCGCTGCTTTACCCTGCGCTATACTGTCTGGTATATCCTTTGGACTCGCCGCGCAGCCTGCAATGTAGATTCCATCCGTTGCGGTATCCACGGGTCTAAGCTTGGGATGCGCTTCTCCTAAGAAACCGTCTACGGATAGGGAAAGTTTGAGCATAAATATTATGTCCCGCACGTCCTCATTGGGCTTCAGTCCAACACCGAGCACCACGAGGTCCGCTTCTAACTCGTACGGCTCGCCAAGCAGCGTATCTTCCGCTCTTATCACTACCCGATCACTGCCCGGTTTCTTGTAGATTTCACCCGGAAGTCCTCTTCGATAGCTGACACCCTCTGCCTTTATATTCCCATAAAATTCCTCATCGCCTTTTCCAAACGCCCTTACGTCCTGATAGCATATCGTCACGTTTGCGTCCGGCAGTTTCTCCTTCACCAAATGCGCCTGTTTCGCTAAATACATGCAGCAGACACGAGAGCAGTATTCATACCCCGTCTGCTTGTTCCGCGATCCAACACAGGAGATGAAAACCACGTTCTTGGGCTCTTTTCCGTTTATCTCTATCTTACCGCCCGTAGGGCCACTCGCTGCGGACAACCGCTCGAACTCTAAGCCGGTAATTATATTGGGATACATCCCATACTTGTATTCCGCCGACACGGTCGGATCTATAATGTCATACCCGGTTGCCACGATAATTGTTCCTATGTCTAACTCCTCTGTCTCTCCGGAGGCACTAAAATCTATTGCTTTTGGGTTACATGCCGCCATGCACGGTGGAACGGCTTTGCCTTCCTTAGCACTATCAAGCGTTGCATCCCCGCATTTACCCTCCTTCAGTAGTGAACAATTCTCCGGGTCCACCGTATAAATCGGAGGAACGGCGTTCGGGAACGGGAGATAAACGGCGCTTCGGTTACTCAACCCCTCGTCAAACTCGTTTGGTACGTCCTTCACCGGACATGCTTCTGCACATAACCCACAGCCAGTGCACTTTGTCACATCCACGTATCTCGGCTTCCGCTCCACCTTCGCTTTAAAATTGCCCACATAGCCTTCGATCTCTTTAACCTCGGAATAAGTCATCAGATTGATGTTCGGATGCGCTCCAATGTCTATCATTCGTGGTGTTAAGATAGAAGTCGCCTTGTCGAGGATGGGATAAACCCTATCGAGTTGAGCCACGTGCCCACCAATAGAAGGCTTCTTCTCCACAAGATGCACCTTGAAGCCCGCATTTGCTATGTCCAATGCCGCGTACATGCCAGTTACGCCACCGCCTATTACCAACGTTTCGGGAGTGACGTCAACCTCTTTCTCCTCGAGTAATTCCAATAATGCACTCCGTGCAACTGCGCTTTTTATCAGATCCTTAGCCTTCTCAAGCGCTTCTTTCGGATATTCCACGTGCGGCCAACTGCAGTGCTCCCGGATATTCGCCATCTCATAGAAAAATGGGTTCAATCCTGAATCAGAACAGGTCTTTCTGAACGTTGGCTCGTGCATCCTCGGCGAACAAGAAGCTACTACTACCCTGTTGACTCTACCCTCTGCAATGTCTTTTCTTATCGTGTCCTGTCCAGGGTCCGAACATGTAAAGATATAGTGGCGAGCAACAACAACGTTTGGCAACATTGCGGCATATTTCATGAGCTCTCTTACGTCCAATACCATCTTTATGTTTATACCGCAATGGCATATATAAACGCCGATTCGCGGGCTGTCTTTCGGTGCGTCTCTTGCAATCCCTTCTGCATATCCCTGCGCCGGGACTTCTGTATAATCATATTTTTCTTCTGCCATCTTTTCTTTCCCCCCTTAATTATATTTATGCCGCCCCCATCTTATCCGCCATCTCTCTTAACGACTTATAGCCCACACACAGTTCTTCTCCTATCTCCGTTACTGAAGTTCGCACTTTCGTTTTCCCGCTGCCTATAATGGCGAGAGCCGCCGCAGCCGCAGCTTTTCCCTGTGCCACACTGTCAGGAATGTCCTTGGGAGCCTGCACACAGCCAGTAACAAAAATACCATCCACATCGGTATCTACCGGTCTGAGCTTTAGATGCGCTTCTTTTGCAAAATGATCTGCCGTTTCAGCGATACCTAACAGTTTTAATAACTCGTCAGTGCCCGCGCTTGGTTTCAAGCCCACGCCAAGAACGACAATGTCCGCTTCTATCTCAAAAGGCTCGCCGAGCATCGTATCTTCTCCCCTTACCACTACCCTATCACTGCCCGGATTTTTGTATATTTCGGATGCGAGTCCCCTTCGGTAGTTATTACCTTCTTCCTTCACGTGGTTATAAAATTCCTCAAAGCCCTTACCAAACGCCCTCACGTCCTGGTAGAGCACTGTTATGTTACAGGTGGGAATCTTCTCTTTGAGTAGATGGGCATGCTTCGCAAGATACATGCAGCATACACGAGAGCAGTATTCATACCCCGTCTGCTTATTCCTCGACCCAACACAGGATATGAGTACGGCGTCCTTCGGCTCTGGCATACCGGCTACTATTATCTTACCAAATGTGGGACCGCTTGCAGATGAGTAACGTTCAAACTCCAATCCGTGAATCACATTTGGATACACCCCGTATTTATACTCGGGCGACACCGTCGGCTCTATAATGTCATACCCGGTTGCCACTATGATTGCTCCAACGTTCAACTCCACTGTCTCATCCTTCATATCATGATGTATACAGTTTGGACCGCACATCATGACACAGGGAGGTACTTCATTCTTGGTTACTTCTTCTCCCTTCTCTCTCTTCTTTACTGCTTCTATTGTGCTTTCAAGCGTTGCTTTTCCGCACTTCCCCTTCTTTATCATCAAACAACTCTCTGGATCTATGCTATAAGCAGCGGGAATTGCAAACGGGAAGGGTCTATATATCGGCCCTCTCTTCATTAATCCGAGATCGAATTCGTTTGGGATCCTTCCCTTCAGCCTACACGCTTCTTCACACGCCATGCATCCGGTGCATACCTTCTCATCCACGTATTTTGCCCTCTTCAACACCTTCACCTTGAAATCGCCAACCGAGCCCTCCACGCCTGTTACCTCTGAACAACTCATCAGGTTTATGTTTGGATTGATACCCACGTCTACCAATCTTGGCGTTAAAATACATGCAGCACAATCAAGCGTTGGGAAGGTCTTATCAAGCTGTGCCATGTGTCCACCAATGGAAGGCGTTATCTCCACTAAATGCACCTTGAACCCCGCATCCGCGACATCCAGTGCGGCGTACATCCCCGCTATTCCCCCGCCAATCACTAACACTTCCGGAACGACAGATACCTCCTTCTCCTCAAATTTCTCTAAACAAGTATCTTCAACCTTGCCCTTTATTGATTGCATTAGAGTCCGCGTGTTTTCTTCTATATCACTTTTCGGTTTCTCCATCTCCATCTCCACTTCTACCTCAGCTTCAGTTGCCATACCTTTTCCACCCCATTTATTTCATTCTTCGGTATTATACATATAAATCTTTTGCTTTTTTTCCGCATCTCCGAAAGAAAGCATTTGTCATACATACATACCTGCCCTACTCTTGCAACAACCGATTCACCGCATTGATAAAAGCCTCTATGGATGCCATCACGATGTCGTCCCGTGCACCTCGCGCCGTTACCACTCTATCACCTTTCTTCACACCCACGATCACCTCTGCAAGTGCGTCTGAACCGCCGGTTATCGCCTCTATTCTGAAATCCCTGAGTTCTATGTCCCCGCCTATCTCATCGCCTATTATCTCCTGAACCGCTTTGAGCGCCGCATCCACCGGACCGACACCCATCTGCGCACTTGTGCATTCCTTCCCTCGCACGACCGCCTTCAGCGACGCCGTGGGTATCAAATTGTTCCCGGTCATTACCGAGAGCTCTTTCAACGTTATTACTCGCTCGTGCCCTGCAACTTCGCCCGTTACCACTTCCGCGATGGTGAACAGGTCGTCATCGGTAACTTTCTTACCGCTTACACTCAGCGCCTTCACCCGTTCGAGTATCTCATCAAGCTGCTCTTTCGGGGGGAACATCCCGATTTCTGATAATTTATTCTCGATCGAGTGTCTACCGGTATGCTTTCCAAGCACGATCCGTCTTCTATGTCCCACCATCTCCGGCGTCATTATCCCCGGCTCGAATGTGTCGCTCTTCTCTATCACACCATGCGCGTGTATGCCGGATTCGTGCGAGAACGCATTCTCGCCAACAATCGGCTTTGTTATTGGAATTTGTACGCCGGAGAACCGTTCAATCAGCTTTGCCGTCTCGAACAGATATTCCGTCTTTATATTCGTTTTTAACCCGTATATCGAGTTCAAGCTCATTACCGTCTCGGCGAGGTCGGCATTTCCTGCTCGCTCCCCCAGCCCGTTCACCGACACCTGAACTTCCGAAGCACCCGCTTTCACCGCCGCCAGGCTGTTCGCCACTGCCAGCCCGAAGTCATTATGGCAGTGTATGCTAATCGGAACGTTTACGGCACGATAAATCTCCCCTACCAGCTCGAAGATAGAGAACGGCTCACTCACACCCACGGTGTCCGGAACATTTAAGATGTCCGCACCTGCCTCTTCTGCCGTTTTGAACAAGTCAACCAGAAAGTCCTGCCGTGTACGTGTCGCATCCATCGCGGAGAACATACACGAGAAACCGTGATCCTTGACGTACTTCGTCATCTCGTAAGTCTGCTCTTTTACCGCCTCTTCGCTCATCTTCGTCGTGTGCTCACGCTGAATCCTTGAGGACGGCACGAAGATATGAATCAGATCAACGCCACAATCAATGCAAGCGTCAATATCCTGCGTTAAAACCCGTGCCAGTCCGCATATCTTTGCTGAAAGCCCCTCTTCGCAGATAAGCTTCACTATCTCCCTCTCATCCTTTGACGATATTGGATACCCCGCTTCTATGATGTCCACACCCAGCTTCTCCAACTGCCGTGCAATCGTCAGCTTCTGCTCGTTCGTAAACGAAATGCCTGGCGTTTGCTCTCCATCTCTCAACGTCGTATCAAAGACTTCTATTGTTCTGGTATTCCCTTTATCACTGTGGGCGTCTCCGCCTTTCATCTCGTTATATATCCTCCTTCCCTTCCCGTTTGACGGCAAAAACGAAATTAGTTAGTTAGTTAGTAGTTAAACTAATTTAGAATAGCACATTAAAATATTAATTAGTAAGTAATTGCGAATGGTAGGGGTGAAGTTGATAAAATGGAGAAGAGAAGTGGGATTGTGGGATTTACGGGAACTTTTAGAGAGTGCATAAGCGACATAAAGGAAGGTTCTAAGGTGGTGTTTACGGGGTCGGTAGCGGTGTGCACGCCATTTATTGAATTGCTCGCTTACACGGTGCGGGATAAAGGGTTTGACATGCTATACGTGCCGAGGGCAGATGCGAATGAAGCGCGAAAAATAAAGGAGATAGCAAATATTGGATACAGCGTTGTAGACGAGAAGGGCGATCCAAAAAAACCTGATGCGATTGTCGTGCTTGGTGGATTGGCGATGCCTAAATTCGGATGCGCACCGGAGGATGTCATTCAGATGATCGAGACCTTGTCAGGGGAGAAGAAACCTAAGATCGTTGGCGTTAGCTTCATGAACATTTTTGAGCGTGCGGGCTGGGATAAGAAGCTAAATTTCGATACGCTGATGGATACCACCATGGAGGTTGTGGTTAAGTAGATAGCAGGAGAAGCCATTAATTTTTTTTATTTACCTACCTCATATAAAATGGGGAGGGTTTTTCTTTCTCCTCCCACACAAACCCGTCAATTACGAATACCCTTGTTACAACTTTGTTGTCCTTTTCCAGCACAAACATCCATGCTTCTCCTTGCACTATAACGTAAATTGGACCTCTTACTTCGACATCCTCATACTTTGAGATTATGCTATTAGCTTTTGCTCTGGCGTCTTCTGCGGAAATTCTATATTGCTTGGGCCACATGCTCGGTTCTTCTGGATTATTAACAACATTGCCCATACAACCCCAACTTCTGACTATTCCAAGTTTGTAGTCAATGCGGATAAAACCCAGAACTTTATCGTTATTAACCACCGTGAAACACCAGTAAGAGGGTTTTTCCTCTCTTGTATATACGAGAAATCCTTCTTCTAATTCCGCTCCAACCCATAGTTTACAAAGGTTTGGATCTTCGAGGTGCGCAGCTTCTTTTAATTTTGACCGTGCAATCTCACAGGCTTTATCTTCGGATATCATAAACATCTCCCATGTAATATAATTGGGGCTAAACAAACCACAATCATCATTACAACTATCTTCATCGCAGTCCTCTTTTTTTATCTAAGAAATATCATTCCCAAACCACACAATGCAAAGATTGTTGTTAACATTGATACTGACAAGATATATCTTAAATCATTTCTGTAACAGACATAAGATGTCAGCAAAGATGCTACAATGGGAATTACAATTAAAGAAAGAGTCGCAAAGCCCCCCATGAGTTGATGTGTGTGATGTGAGTACATATCGAATACGATTATTTGAATAAACTGAAGAACAATCCCACACCCAAAGCTTATCGCCAGTATTGCAGAGTAGGGAAGCATTTTCTTTGCCAAAGCTAAAAGCACAAGTATCGCAAGTATAACCAACCATATGAGTATTACAAGCATTTTTAACACCTCTTTTCATCGGCTTTACCCATTTCAAACATCATTAATCGTCCTTTTAAAAAATAAAAAAAGAAAGGTGGGAGGAAGCTAAGGATGCACAATGGTCAAACACAACTCGACCACTGTGTAGTAGTTTTCCCAACGGTCTTCTCCTTGTCCCACTGGCCACGGATCGTTTATGCGTTGGTATTTTATCCACGAGCGCCCAGTATCGTAGTAATAACCGCGAACCGCTATAGCATGCCCTGCTATATTGCTCACATAAGGGTGATTGTTGTTTATCTCATTCGTGACTGTCCCCCAGCCCCATGACCAATCGTTCCAAGCGTCGACTTGATTGTTCGTTACCTCTTCAATTCCTGTGGGAATATTACCAATCGGAGTCCCAGATGTAGTGGTTCCCATGGCTTCTGCGATTTGAGACTGAGTGTACTGGTAACCGTGATATGATAGAATCATCTGCGCACTGGCTGGAGCACAGTAATAAGTTGTTTCTTGACCATAAAGCGGGACATTCAAGAGTTCTTGTTCAATGCCTAAAGGACTCACTTCGCCCTTCCACTCTGCGGTTATTTGTTCGTCAACTTCCTTCCACAGTTCTAATGCGTGCTGTGCTTTCTTCTTATCAACCTTTGAACTAAAAGGTTTAATTTTGTCTTCTGATATTACTTCGTTAGTCGCTTGATCCACAAAGACCTTGTCGATGGCTTTCCCATCTCTCTCCAATGTTACCTCCACGGCACGTTTAGGAAAATCATAGTAAACTACCTTTACCGAGCCAACTTCTACCTCTTCTTCCTCTGCACGTTTCAATGCGATTTCCTCCGCTTTTGTTGTTGTCAATTCCGGAGGACTTGAAGACAGTGAATAGACCGGTACGCCCATGTTTTTCTTAGCCCAGACTCCAATGACCCCAACGACATCCCCGTTTTTAACAATTGGAACATCGTAGAGGACTGGATCTCCAGTTGTGTCATAAATGAGCATAGGCTCTTCAACTGTTGCACCTTCCCATTTATCAAATTCTGTTATGTTTGTAGCCACGAAATATTGTAACGTCCAAGCAGCGTATATATTCACTTTATCGACAGAAATCATGTATGTGTCCATGTCTCGGAGTGTCGATGAATCATTCACTGCCGTCGCTGACATCACTATCATACTTAACATCAGAGCTGCAATGCCTATTGCCAATATCTTTTTCATCATCTTTTTCATATCACCCCCTAAATTTTTTGGGTACTTCTATCATTGCGCCCTTCCTCGGCGCTCACTGATAGTATCGTTCAAACCCCTGATAAAACTATCTATTCATCCGGATTTTCCGAACGAAAACAAAGGTTTATAAATCACCCTTTTCTTGCTTCCTTTTCACAACCCAAAGAACAGCAAAATTCCAAGTCCAACCAAAATTACCAGTCCATTTTTGTCTTTAACGTTTAATAAATATTTTCATACATCAACAAGAAAGAATACCCCAAAACTTCGCCATACTTCTTCTTTAACTATTTTGTCCATCTCCCTCTTATCCTACCATAAATGTGGCCGATAATCCCGCCGAAGATCCCATAAACCAACACCGAGATAAATAACTCGCAGTGTGGATACATAAACAATGCACCGAACATACCCAAACCAGAACGAGCAAAGAGAAGCCACAAAAATAGTGTGATGGCACTAAGATCCCCTGTTATCACTGTGATAGCTGTACCAACCACTCCGACTGCCCCGCCTATTATCGCTCCTATCTGCCACGATTTCAACTTTTTAAACCAATTTCTCTTATCTATTTTATCCCTCCTTTTAAGCAGACTATCTCAACAGCACATTTTTTGTCTTTAAGAGGCTGTCCAACAATTTAAAATAGGAAGAAAAAGAAGAGTGAATAGAGCTTCAAATCCAAAAAGAAGCAAAATTTTTGGTACCAAAAGCAATTGCGGGACAATCTCTTAACGTTTAAACATTTTCATCCCTCGAGAAGTTCAGGATAAGCTCTGATTACAGTGCTCTCAGCTTTTAGTTCAGTGTATGTTCGATCTCTTTATACCGTACATTCTCATCAAATGCAATGTGTATCCATTTAACTGCTTTCGCCTCCAGCGAGTATTTATCAAGATGCTCTTGAAGTTCCGTTATACTATATTCTCTATCATCTTTACCGAAACAATTTTGGAAGAAAACGAATATATCTTCATCTTCCCGTTTTACTGCCGTGAGTTCTATTCTTTCATCTTCCAATAAAGTCTCCTTTAACGTATTAAACTCGGCCACAGAGATTACGGTGTAATAAAGCGGGCTGATCCAGTATACTCTTCTTGCGGTAAATGATACTGGTAGGTTCTCGCGCAAAAGCTCTTCGGTCCCGGACGTAATATTATCATCTTTCAACGCTAAATCAATCCCACTAGCGTAAAGTCGGCCCGGATAATCAATTTCTTTGATGACAACTCGCTCCTTATTCATGTTCACTACCATCACCCCAACAAAAGCTGCTGTAATTGCCAACACTACTACAATAACCAATTTTTTTTGTTCATGTTTTTTAATCCTCATAATCATTAACGAATTTAAGTGATTGAAACGTTTAATTATTTTCACCCCTCAAGAAGATCAGGATAAGCGCTGATTACATTATTTTCTTTTTTTAATAGATTCAGTGTGTGTTCTATCTCTCTATACTGTACGTCCTTTTCAAATCTTACATACATCCTGTTAACCTCTTTTACTTCCAGCGAGTATTTGTCGAGATGCTCTTGAAGTTTGTTTGTATCGGCATGAGCATCATCTAATAGGCGAATAAAAGCGTATATATCTCCGTCTTCCTGTTTTACTGCTATGGTTCCTATTCTTTCGTTTTTCAATAAAGTTTCTTTTAAACTGTTGAATTCGGGCGAAGGAATAACTGCGTAATGCCTTATCCTATCTATTTTTTTTGTGGTGTAAGAAACAGGCAGATTCTCCTCTATGATTTCTTCAATCATGGACATATTATTATCTTTCAAACCTAAACTAATCCCACCAGCGTAAAGCCTGCCCGGATAATCAATTTCTTTGATAACAACTGTCTCCTCATTCATGTTCACTACTACCACCCCAACCAAGGCTGCAATGATTGCCAACACTACTACAATAACCAGATTTTTTTTGTTCATTTTTTTTAATCCTCATAATCTTTAATAAATTTAAGTGCTTGATTAAAAAATAAAAAATGTGGAGGTTAATCCTCCACATGGATGTCTGTAGTGTGTGTTCTAAAACCCCACCATTCCCAGTACACGAGCCCTATGTTCACAGGCCATGGGTCGTTTATTAATATATAGTCGCCCAAAAGCTTCTCATCGTATCCTCTAGCACATCTTGCATGTCCAGTAATACCACTCTTTAATGGTCTATTCGCATCTATTTCCTGTTTTTCACCGTTAAATGATGCGGGATAATCATCAGACCCATATTTGCTTAGACCATAATGGTAATAAATCAGTTGAGCGGTATTGCTTGCCCCGCCTCCGCCTGGTGTAAGACCCATATAGTTAGCTACGTAACTTTGTGAATGGGTGTGCCCATGATATTTAGCGATCATTTGTCCTGTGGCTGCTGCACAATAGTTACTGTATTGTTGAGCATATAATGGCACGGACAAGGTTTTGCTGCCCCTACTTCCTCTGTCACCGTTATCCAAGATGCCTGTTGATAACTGATCCGCTATAAATCTAGCATCGCTGTCCCATTTTTCTATCCTCTTGGCCCGTTCCTCTGCGGATAATTTGTCGTAGATCGACCATGCTCCAACTTCACCTTCCTTTTTAGGCTCTTTTAATGGAACCACTGAGGGCAAGTATACGTCTATGATAACCATTTTTTCTTCTTTAGCTCCTGGTTTCGCCAACGTTACCATCACTCCCTCTTTTGGATAGCTATAGCACACGGGCTTTGTCGATTGTATATTGTAGTCAGGATATTCTTTTTCTGCTACTTCCATAGCCTTCTGTGCCGCGGTTTCTCTATCCATAGGCGGACTTAGGACTACCCTACACAATGAAGTGCCAAGCACTTTACTAGCGGCTATCTCTATTTCACCGATAGCTTTACCATCTTTTGTCACCGTAAATTCGTAAAACAGTTTTTTCCCATGAATATCATAGACAGTCACCGGCTTCTTTTCCACCTGTGCACCATCCCAGTCCTTTAAACCTGGTGTCTCATCTGCCACAAATTGCGTGAGATATACCGTTGCATGCATCCACGCTGTATCTTCGTCTACATAGAAGTTCTCAACTGAATAATCATCTCCAGAAGCTCCGACCACTAAAATAGATCCCATCAGCAGCAGCGATATTAAAAATACCGCTCCGACTTGTATTTCCTTCCTTTTAAATCCTTTCTTTTTCATCTTTTCCATATCACCTCCTAAATTTTTTGTGTATTTCTAAAGCGCCCCTCCTCGACGCTCACTAATCGTATCGTTCAAACCCCTATGTAAAACTATCTTTTCGTTCGGATTTTCCGAACAAACCTTAGTACTTCCACGCTTTCATACTCCAACAAGATACAAAAATACTGCGTTTCCCTACATTCTCTCACTTTACCCTCCAGAAGCAATCAAAATTAGGTAATGTCCCACAAACCATGACCTTTATAAGCAGCCAATATAATAACTTACTTTATGACTGGAGCAAATTCAAGAGATCAGATATGTTTAAATCCGGATTGTCCGGACTACCGAAAGAGAAACACTGGCAACATCATCAAGAAAGGCTTTAATGCCAAGGGCAACCAGATGTTCA
>JAUWPM010000040.1 GCA_030611585.1 Methanosarcinales archaeon
TGAATTATGCCAAAAAATGACTTGCAAAAACATCTTTCTTTACAGATAAAGCGAGAAAACCTAAATTGTTGACACAACACTTTTTCTTTTTCAAACTTTTAGAAAAAGTTTGATCAAAAATGCTTCGCGGAAAAAGAAAACTAAGCCCTTAGAGGGCTTGCGGGGTCGTGGGGCAGAGCCCCCCAGTGCTAAAAGAAAAACATCAGGAATATTTTAGTCAACGTTTTTACCGAAGGTAAAAATCAACTTTGTTCTTCACCCTAAATGAATCCGTGTAAATCAGTGTTAATCTGCGTCTTAAAGAGAATTATGGCAGTCATACTTTATATACAAGAACAAACGCAACAGCGAAACCGCTATCGTGTTCCTGATTGCTCTCATTCCTTTCATGAAAGCCCCCTTAATTTATCTACAAGCTTCTCAATGTTTTCGGCTGCGATTTCTACGGTTTCTCGTTTCATCTCACCCTCATAGAAGTTCCGATGTAAGCTATTTGCCACATGAAAAAATGTAGTGAGGTCTTTATCACCACTCTGCATTGCAAGTACATTCACGAAAGACCATAAACCACCATGTTCTTCCAACTTTAAACCCTTTTTTGCTCCGATCCTCTTCACCGCGAGTGCCGATGCGCCCCAGAACTTCTCCGACGCTTGCACTAAATCCCCCTCCTTCAACAGTTCTTTTGCTTCTGTTATTTCCTTCAGATACTTCTCGCTCAGCGATTGATAATGTTCCACAAGGTCCTCAGGGTCAAGCTCTTCATCCAAACTCCTTCGTATTAACTCAACTCCAAACTCCTCAGGCATAAAACATTCATAGGATACTGATACTATAAAATAAGTAGGAAGCCTTCACAATGAACACCAAACTTGTGCGTGGAATTTTTCTTATTCTCGTTCTCCTGTGCATTGCAGGTGCTTTGCTTGCACCGGGTGGAGGAGCGGTTAAAGACGACGAGAAGGTAATTTACGTGCTGAGAATAGATGGCACTGTTACTGAAGGCACCGCTTTAGATGTAGTAGAAGGTTTACAAGAAGCTGAAGAGATGGATGCTGAAGCGGTATTGATCGAGCTCGATACGCCCGGTGGACTCGTTTCTTCTATGCTTAAAATATCGGAAGCGATACTGAATTCGGAAGTGCCAGTGATTACGTATGTAACGCCGAAAGGCGCGATAGCGGCATCGGCAGGCTCTTTTATTCTCATCTCCAGCAATATCGCGGCAATGTCCCCCGGAACGACAACGGGTGCGGCAATGCCGGTCGAGATAGGCGTGGAAGGTAGGAAGGCAGCGGATGAGAAGACCATAAACTTCTTCGCCGGGCATTTTGAGAGTGTCGCTGCTTCGCGTGGTAGAAACGCAACGCAAGCCAAGCGCTTCGTTACCGATAACGACGTGCTCAATGAGAATCTCGCATTAGAGCGGGGAATAATTGATCTCATCGCAGAGAATGAGAATGATCTTTTAAACAAAGTTGATGGGATGACCGTTAAAATAGAGGATGAGAACAGGACGTTAGCGACGAAAGATGCCTCTTTATACATAAAGCAAAAAACGGTGCGGTCTTCTTTGTTAGAACTGCTGAGCGATCCGCAAATAGCGGTCATTCTGATGATGGTCGGCATATATGGGCTTATCTTCGGGTTCATGTCTCCGGGGACGTACGTACCGGAAATGATCGGTGCGATCTGCCTGATTTTAGCGTTGTATGGAATGGGGCTGTTCGAGGTGAACGTGTTTGGCATAGTCTTAATAATTGCTGCGGTATTATTATTCATTTCCGAGGCGCTCACGCCTACCTTTGGAATACTCACTACCGGAGGTGCCGTATGCTTGATAATTGGCGCTTTGATATTACCAAAAGAGCCCTTTCTCTTTAACCCTCAGTCCGGCTGGTTTGAAGGCTTTGTACTAACCGTAATCGGCATCGCGGTGGCATCCGCAGCTTTTTTCTTCTTCGCTGTGGGAGCGGTGTTGAAAGCGAGAAAACGAAAAGTAAAAGTGGGCGGTGAAGAACTCATTGGAAAAGTAACGAAGGCGGAGACCGAAATTAACGAGGACGGAGGCACGGTAAAACTACGTGGTGAAATCTGGAATGCGCGAACCGTTGCGGGAGAGCAAATTAACGAAGGTGAAAAAGTGGAAATAATAGACCGCGAGGGGTTAATGCTGATTGTTAAACGGAAAGAAAGTTAGGCAATAGGCAAATAGGGATTGGGGGTTATGCAAATGAATCCGTCCCTATTCCCTTTTGGCTATTCCCTATTTAGCTGCTAAAGAAATCGTGAGGCAACAGATGAGCATTTTATTAGGAGCGCCAGTGTGGTACGGGAACAGACCATTCGAGAAGACGATAGAAGAGCTTTACAAGCTCGGACTGGACTATTTCGAGTTCTCTCTGGATTATCCACTGCCCGATTGCATGGATGCTACGGAGAGAGAAGAGCTAAATAGGTTGTTAGAGGAGTATGATTTGAAGATCGGGTTTCATTCTCCACTGGATACAGCCGTAGCGCATCCGAGGGTTGAGATAGCCGATGCGAGTATGACCGTTTTGAGGAAGTGCATGGCATTCTCCGCTGAGTTCCTACCGCGAACACTCTACTACAATTTCCACGTGCATCCGAGAATCTCCACGTTTAAGCTTGAGGACGTGAGAAAGCAGATAAAAGTAAAAGGTCTCGAAAGATGCGAAGAGATAACGCAAATGGCTTCGGAATTCGGTCTATTGGTCAGCGTGGAGAACGATTTAGTCCCTTTTGAACGGTCTGACTTGATACTTGAAGCTCTTTCTTTATTCTATCCCACTTTGCAGTTCACCTTCGATGTAGGACATGCGATAAAAGCCGAAGTATGCTATCCCGGGATAAAAAAGGAAGACGGCAGTTATCTGGATTACCTTAAAAGATGGATAGATGAATGCGGTGCGAAAATACTGGTAGCGCACGTGCACGATTGCTCCTACACCGGGGATGGGGTGCAAGACCATTTGTCAATGGGTCGTGGGGAATTGGATTTCAATGCGGTATTCGAGCTTCTGAAATCAACCACCTGTAAATATCTGCTGATAGAGACGTTTTGGAAGAACAGCGAGAAGAAGGAGATGGATTATGAAGAGCTGAGCAGAAACGTAGAGTTGTGTAAGAGCTATTTCTAAAATAGGATTTATAGCCATTCCAGTAATAAATTGCAATTAATAAACCACGAGATTAACACAAGACCAGAAATCCGAGATTTTTCTCGTGAAAATCTGTGTAATCTGGTGGTTTCTAAATTTTCGCCTCAGCTAAACACATTCCACAGGATGTTGAGCAAATACCATGAACGTACGCACTATGCCCATTCAATCACTTCGCAATTGTTCTTAACGACCTTTTTGGTGGGGTAGATTTCTTCAATAATCTCGTCCGGATCGAACCAAAGATGGATTTCTTTTTTTGCCGATTCTTCGGAGTCCGAGCAATGAATGACGTTCTCCATGATGCCCTTTTTGTTAATCCTGCCGTATGCTCCACGGACGGTTATCGGGTCTGCATCGAGCGGATTCGTTGCACCGGCGATCCTTCGCACTTTTGAGATCGCGTCCTCCCCTTCGGACACAAACACGAGTACGCGTTCATACTCAGGGCCATAGACTTTACCGGAAAAGTATTCATAAAGGTCATTAAAAAACGGTTTGTCTTTTAAATGCGCGTAATGCTGCTCCGCAAGTTCCCGGGATACTCTGACAACCTTTGCACCAATGATCCTCAGACGTGCTTCTAAAAGGCGGGAGAGGATGTTCCCGGTCAATGATTTCACTAATGCGTCGGGCTTCAGAATAATCAGCGTGTATTGTGGTTTCTTTGTTACTACGGTCATTTCTTGCACACCTTTCTGGTTATAAAATCTAAGATATAAATTCACGTTATTAAAGATTAAATAATATTTTTGTATGCTTTTTGCTTTCCAAAAACTTTTACTAACCTATAAGCATATATAATACTTTGATCAAACTCACTTTTCAAAGGGAGCTCGTTAAGGGCGAGAGGGGATGATGAGAAATGGAAGAAGGGGTAGAAATAACGTTTGAGGACGCAATGAAGCGGTTAGAGGAGATAGTAGAGACGTTGGGCGAGGGAAATCTCTCGTTGGAAGATTCACTGAAGATGTTTCAGGAGGGTATGGGGCTGTGCAAAATCTGCAATAAGAAGTTAGACGAGGCGGAATATAAAGTGGAGAAGTTGATGGAGAAGGAAGGAGAAGGAGAGTTACGCGTTGAGAGCTTCGAGATGAAAGAGTGAAAAAGGGATGAACGAGATAGAAATAGGGAAAGCACTGGAATACGCGAAAAGATTCCGAGATGCCTTCTTTTTGATAAAATTCAGTGGAGAAGTACTGGCAGATGAGGGCATAATGGACTCGGTGATTTCCGATTTAATCACATTAAAATACGATGCCGGCATAAATGTGGTCGTTGTTCACGGGGCGGGTAAGAGAATATCTGCTACAATGGATCAATTCGGGTTGAAAGCCGAATTTATTGATGGATTGCGAGTTACCGACGAAGAGACGCTTAGGGTTGTCCAGGCGGTTCTATCAGATTTCAATCAGAAGATAGTTTGGAGCATAAATAAGAGAGGAGGTAAAGCGGTAGGTATTTCCGGCGTGTCCGGTGATTTATTCGCTGCAAGGAAAATACATCCCGATTTAGGCTTTGTTGGAAGCATTGAAAAGGTTGATGGTGAGCTTGCTAAGCTATTTACGCAAAACGGGTATATACCCGTAATCTACCCGATCGGATCGGACGGACAGGGAACTCTGTTTAACATTAATGCCGATCACGCTGCGAGTGAATTAGCGTGCTGTCTACGTGCGGAGAAACTCATCCTTTTAACCAACGTGAATGGGGTGTTACGCAATCGAGATGATGAAAGCTCTTTGATCCCTACGCTGACGTTATCAGAGGCGAAGAGCATTCTGGAAGAGAGCTTTGTAACCGCGGGTATGAAGCCTAAGATAGAATCCTGCATATCGGCAGTGGAGCACGGCGTTAAAAGTGCACACATTATCGGTTTGAAGAGACATGCGATATTGGAAGAGATATTCACCGAAAAAGGCGTTGGAACGATGATAACACGGTAAAGTAAGTATATCTATCACTCTTTGGATACCATTACCTCTGTCGCTTTTATTATTGCTTCTACGTCGTCGCCAATTTTCAATTCGAGATCGTCCACGGCATTCTTTGTTATCAATGCGGTGATAACCGCTGGCGTTTCGACTTCGATTCGTACAGAAGCGGCAATTTCGCCTTTCTCTACCTCTTTCACCACGCCCTTAAGTTTATTCCGTGTGCTGATCTTCATGTACAACGCTTCCCAGAATTCCTCATCCGCCGATAAACCCGCTAAATAGCCTTCATACCGCTCGTATTCGTGTAAAACGCGCTCGCCTTCTTCCGTCAGTTTTGCACCGCCGCCGCCTTTTGCACCGCCCCGATGCGTCTTCACCACGGGAGTCCCTACCGCTTCCTCTATCTTCCGTATATGCTCCCATGCAGACCGATAAGGAATGGAAAGCTTTTCCGCAGCCTTCCTGATGGATTCCAATTCATTAATCGCCCGAAGCAGCTTCGCTCTTCCTTCACCCAGGATCGCCTGCCCCTGATGCTCTAACCAGGGCTTGTACTTCGATTCGTATTTCCTTATAGGTGCATGCATGTTAGAATGATAAAAGAAAGTCTTGAAGTATTAAATAGCTTTAATGCAATTATCAACGGGATAAATAATGTATTTATTTTTCGATACGGAAACAACGGGATTGCCAAAAGTATGGGGTGCACCACTTACAAAATTGGACAACTGGCCGCGAATGGTTCAGCTTGCATGGTTATTGTACGACGAAAATCAGAATCTTATCTCCGAGGAGAATTGTATTATCAAACCGGAGGGTTTTACCATTCCCGCCGATGCTTCCAATGTGCATGGCATTACAACTGAGAAGGCATTGGAATCAGGAGAGCTTTTAGAAGGAGTTCTGCATGAATTTTCCGAATCAATTTCCGAGTCAGTACTCATAATTGCACACAACATGGATTTTGATGAGAAAATCGTTGGTGCCGAATTTCTAAGATCCGGAGTTGAATCCGCGTTGTTTGATAAACCGAGATTCTGTACAATGAAGACAACCACAGGAATATGTCGGATTCCAGGTCCATACGGGTATAAATGGCCAAAATTATCTGAACTGCATTACCATTTGTTCAATAATGATTTCGAGGATGCACATGATGCAGCCGTTGATGTGAAAGCTTGTGCGAACTGCTTTTTCGAACTGATGCGTGTTGGGTTTATAAAAGTAGACAAAGGATAACTGCCTTTTCTTTAAGACACAGATTTACGCGGATTTATTCTTTTTGGTTTTTTTTTTCATCTGCGTTAATCTGTGTTAATCTGCGTCAACAAAATATGATTTTAAGACACTGATTTACACGGATTTATACGGATTTATACGGATTTATTTGGGGTGAACGTTGCTAATTTTTTCATCTGTGTTAATCTGCGTTAATCTGTGTCTATAAATAATTTATTTTCTTGCCAGCGCGCCGACACGGCAAACGCGGTCACCACAAATCCAGAGGGAATTCTCATAGCTTCTTCTTTACCTCATACAGCAAATTCAACGCCTCTATCGGTGAAATCTGCTCTACATTTATCGTCTTCAACTCCTCTATCACCGGATGCTCCTGCACGACATATTCCTTCTTCACGACTACTTTCTTTTCGCTATCCTCGATTCGTTCTCGTTCCATCTCGCTTTCCATCCGCTTCAAAACGCTTTTTGCCGATTCTATCACCTCGTCAGGCAATCCTGCGAGTTTCGCCACCTGTATCCCGTAGCTCTTCGAACCTCTGCCTTCCACAACCTTCCGTATAAAGAATATCTCGTCCGCAACTTCTTTTATTGACACATTGTAGCATTTTACACTGTCAAACGTATCTGCAAGCTCCGTGAGTTCGTAGAAGTGCGTTGCGAACATCGTTTTCGCTTTTAGCCGCTGATTAACGTATTCGCCTACTGACCATGCGATACTCACGCCGTCCAGCGTGCTGGTGCCGCGTCCGATTTCATCGAGGATTATCAGGCTTCGTTCGGTCGCATTATTCAGGATATTCGCCGTCTCGCTCATCTCCACCATGAAAGAGCTCTGACCCATGGAAAGGTCGTCGTAAGCGCCGACGCGCGTAAAAATACGATCTACAACACCGATCTTCGCCTCCTTTGCAGGCACGAACGAGCCGAGCTGCGCCATCAACACGATTAAAGCTGTCTGACGCATGAACGTGGACTTACCACTCATATTAGGTCCCGTAATAATCATCAACCGATTATCCTCGCCGATCCGAACGTCATTCGGCACAAATCCTTCCTTTACCTCCTTCTCCACGACCGGATGTCTGCCCGCCGTTATGGCAATTTCATCACCTTCGTTCACTTCCGGGCAGCAATAGCCATTTCCCGCCGCAACGTCTGCGAACGCCAGAAGCATATCCAATTCCGCAATTGAATTCGCAGCTTCCTGTATTTCCTTCGCACGCTTCGCAACGTCCTTCCTTATCCGTTCGAACAGCTCGTACTCCAGTTCCTTTATCCGTTCCTCAGCACTTAACGCCTTCGCCTCGTAAGCCTTCAACTCCTCCGTTATGTACCGCTCCGCCCCCGTAAGCGTCTGTTTCCTTATGTACGAATCCGGCACTTGCTCTATCCACGTCTTCCGCACTTCCACGTAGTACCCAAAGACCTTGTTATAACCCACTTTGAGCGATTTTATTCCCGTTCGAGCTTTTTCATGCTCCTCGAATTCCGCTAACCATCTCCTACCTTCGTGTTTTATCGTTCTCAACTCGTCCAGTTCAGCGTTAAATCCCTTCTTTATCAATCCCCCCTCCTTTACCGTTATCGGTGGCTCTTCTAATATGCTCCGTTCTACTAAATCCACAACCTCCGAGAAGGTGTTCGACTTTAACGCTCTCCGTGCGTTTTTTATCTTCTCTGCACGGCACTTCTTTAAAATCACTCGTAACTCATTTATCTGCAGTAAAGACCGCTTTAGCGAAATCAAGTCACGCGCATTCGCGTTGCCATACGAGACTCTACTTATTATCCGCTCTATATCGTAGGTCTCCTTGAAGACCGCCTTTAACGATTCTCGTAGTAGTATATCCGCATAAAACTCATTTACCGCTTCTTCCCTCCTCTTTATCTCGCCAATGTCGAGCAACGGGAACTGCAAATTCTTCTTCAAAAGTCGCGAGCCCATGCCCGTAAGTGTTTTATCAAGCACACTGATAAGAGTCCCTCTCTGTGTTCCATCCCGTATATTATTGAATAGCTCGAGGTTTCGCACGGTAACGCTGTCTAAGACCATGTAATCGGAGACGGAGAACGTCTTAAGCGGTTTGATGTGCGACAACACCTTCTTTTGCGTATCCCGAAGATAAGAGATCACGGCACCCGCGGCGGTTATTCCTGCTTTTAGCTCTCCGCATCCGAACCCGTCAAGCGAGATAACGCCAAAATGGTTTAGCAGCGTGGTATACGCGGTTTTATAATCAAAATAGTAATCGTCATAACGTGAAATGGTGCATGTATCCCGTTCAAGCGCGAGTTCAAGCGATTCGGGCAGTATTATTTCCGCGGGCTTCACCCGTTCAACTTCGTTTAACAGTGAAGAATGCGTTGCCTCATCTTCCAGTTCGGTCACTGAGAACTCGCCGGTTGAAACGTCAACGATCGCAATGCCCACCTTGCCATCCACGAGATTTACGCACATCAGATAATTGCTAATCCTTTCCTCTAAGAAGGTATCCTCAATAACTGTACCGGGCGTAATTAACCGCACCACCTCTCTTGTTTCTACATCTTTCCTCTCTTTATCCCATACCTGCTCGCAGATAGCCACCTTGTAGCCCTTCTTTATCAACTGCTTTATGTACGGTGTTACGGCATGGAACGGCACGCCGGCCATTGGAATTTTCCTCGTTGCTCCTTTGCCCCTACCCGTAGCGGTTAGCGCAATGTTCAACTCTTTTGATGCCACTTTTGCATCTTCACCAAAGGTTTCGTAAAAGTCACCCACACGAAAAAGTAAGATTGCATCTCGGTATTTCTCCTTTATCTGGTAATACTGCTGCATCATGGGCGTTATCTCTGATGATGGCATTGGCATCTGAACCTCTCTATTTTTAGATTTACCTTTTTCTTCTGATAAAACTTCTCTTTTAGTTGTAGTTGCATATAGGTTATATATAGCGAAAAGCGCGGAAAAGAGAAGATGTAAATGGGCCCGTGGCTTAGCTAGGATAAAGCACCGGCCTTCTAAGCCGGGGATCGCGGGTTCGAATCCCGCCGGGTCCGCTTTTATAAGACTACCCTACCAAAATATTTATAGTATTCGTTGCTTTCTAATCGTAGGTAATGATAATGCGATCAGACGTATTAAAGAGAGGTATTGAGACTTTACCGCACCGGGCGTTGTTAATGTCCGCAGGCCTAAAAGCAGAAGATTTTGACCTGAACAAGCCGTTTATCGGCGTTGCGAATAGCTATAACAATATTATTCCGGGTCATATCCTTTTGAATGAGCTAACGCAAGAGGTGAAGAGAGGGATTCGAGATGCAGGCGGAGTTCCCTTAGAATGGGGCGTTCCCGGCGTTTGTGATGGTATTGCGATGTTCGTGGAGATGCGACTCAGCCTGCCCAGTCGTGAGAATATTGCGGATAATATAGAAATCATGACTCTATCGCATTCGTTAGACGGCTGGGTTGGCGTAACCAACTGCGATAAAATCACGCCGGGCATGTTGATGGCTGCGGGGCGTCTGAATCTACCCGCGATTATGCTCACCGGCGGGCCGATGAAGGCTAATGTCATAGCGGGTAAGAAACACCATCCCATTGAGGGATTTGGTCTTGTTGGTCAGGTTAAAGGCGGTAAGATGACCGCAGAAGAGGCTGAAAAGTTCCTGCCCGCCATGACTTGCGGTGCAGGTTCCTGTGTTGGTCTTTTCACTGCGAACACCATGGCAACGGTTACTGAGGTATTGGGCATGTCAGTCACACGCTGTGCAACCACCCTGGCAATCGATCCGGTAAAGAAAGAGCAGGCGTACGAAACCGGTAAGAGGATTGTGGCGTTAGTCAAAGAGGATTGTAAACCACGAGACATAATGACAAAGAATGCGTTTGAAAACGCTATTCGCGTGGATATGGCAATGGGCGGCTCGACCAATACGGTGTTACACATTCCCGCGATAGCCAAAGAAGCGGGCGTGGAGATTGACGTGGACATGTTCGATGCGATCTCGCGTGAGACGCCGAATTTATGTAAGATCATTCCCGCAGGCCCGTACGAGATGGCGGATATTGACCGAGCAGGCGGCATTCCCGCAGTGCTTAACCGCTTAAAAGATATGCTCAAGGATTCACCAACCGTGAACGGGAAATCAATAAAGGAGATAGCGGCAGACGGAGAAGTCCTGGATGACGAGGTTATTCGAGCGGTAGATAATGCATACTTCACAGAGGGTGGCATCGCAGTATTAAAAGGGAATATCGCACACAGCTCGATAATAAAGCAAACTGCGGTTGAGGAAGCGATGAGGGTGCATTCAGGTTCTGCTCGAGTGTTTTATACCGAAAAGGATTTGTTAGACGCAATAGAAGCAAAAAGGATCGTTGAAGGTGACGTAGTGGTCTTGCCGTTCCAGGGACCTGCGGGCGCACCGGGCATGCCGGAAATGCTTACGCCAACGGATGCGATAATGGGTGCGGGCTATAAGAGGGTGGCTCTAATTACAGATGGTAGATTCTCTGGCGGCACTTCGGGACCTTGCATCGGTCATATCGAGATGGAAGCGTACAACGGTGGGGCAATTGGTGCGATAAAGGAGGGGGATATAATAGAGATAGATATTCCGAATAGGAAGCTGAACGTTAGGTTGAGCGATGCAGAGATTAAAGAGCGGCTGAAGACGGTTACAGCGCCAGAACGGAAACTTACGCCGTTGCTGGAATCGTACAGGAAGAAGTTTACCGGCGTTAATTGTTATGGTGAAAAGGAGAAGGTATGAAGTAATGGTTATTTCACCTTCATCGCTTTTTCAGATAGTCCATTTATCGCTGTAAGCTTGATTGGGATATTGGTTTGGCTGCCTTTGTCGAAGAGGATGAAAAATCCAAATCAAGAAAATAAATTATAGACACAGATTAACGCAGAGTGACACAGATGATAAAAATCAACACGGTTAAACTAAAATAAATCTGCGTAAATCAGTGTAAATCTGTGTCTTAAACAGAAGGCAGTTATACTTTATATACAATAAAAAATAGAAACATATTAGAATGACACTTCCAAACGAGGTTAAAGCTGGGTTAGAAGAAGGGATTGATGAATGGCTTTTGAATTTTGATGAGATAGCAGAAGCAGGAATGATTTTTTTAGAGAAAATAGGGATAGAGCCAAATCTTGAAACTTTGTTGAGTTATGCCGCTGGTGTATTGGACTCTATCGTTGGCAGTTTTATTCACGTTCAATACGATAGAGGAATGAATGCAGAGGAAGATGAGGAAATGATCGAATTAATTAAAGGAAAAATTCCGGCGCTTGAACTCAAATTTAAAGAGTTTTTGAGAGAAAAAGAAAAGAAAGGATAGCATAGCATAGGTTCCTGACTAAAATATCCATAAAAACATAAGCTGGGTATTTCCAAAAAACCTTATCACAGCTTATTTCATATTCGCTTCGCTTTTCACCTCAGCGGTTTGTGGTAAAAGATAGGGAAGGATAAACGGCTGACAATTGAAAAGGTTTATATAGTGCCCCATAGAATATAGTTAGTATGACTCTTTTTAGAATTGAAAACAAACGAGCAGAAAGAGTGCCAAGCATTTCTTTTACGGATGAGAAAAAAGAAATTCAGCAAATAATTGGAAATGATAAGAATATGGCTGAAATGTTTGGATTGAAATTTATTAAAAATGAACTCCATGTGAAGAACAGATTTATTGACACTTTGGCTTATGATGAAGACAATAAATCTTTTGTTATATTTGAATATAAAAAAGATAGAAATAAAAGTGTTATTGATCAGGGATATACCTATTTGAGTTTAATGTTAGATAATAGGTCAGACTTTGTATTGGAATATAATAACACAAAAAAAGTTTATTTAACCAAGAATGATTTTGATTGGAGTCAATCCCGTGTGATATTTCTCTCTCCAGAATTTACTGATTATCAGGTGGGCGCAACAAATTTTAAAGATTTACCATTTAAACTTTATAAAATAACGAAGTATAAAAATGATGAAGTTTCAATTGATGAAATAAAACCTACACCAACTGCTCCATCGCTTAGATCACTTAAGACAGGAGGAATAATTGAGAAGGTAGGAGATGAACTTAAGGTTTATACTTTAGATTACCACTTAGGAAGGATTAAAGATGAGACAATTAAGGAAAGAGTTAATGAACTTCGAGAAAAAATTTTAAAAATTGATGAATTTATAAACGAATATTACACTAAATACAACATCGTATTTAAAACAACTATTGCATTTTGTTCTATATATTGCCAACCAAAAAAGTTTTGGGTTGATGTAAAATTAAATAAAAAGGAATTGAACGTAAATGACTTTAAAGAAAAAGGTTTGGATATAAGACCCCATAAAGATGAGTTTTGGACGCATATTAGAATAGAAGGGGATTTCGATCTAAATTTCCTTTTAAATTTAGTAAAAAAAGCTTACAAATCAACACTGTAAGCTACCCGCTAAAGTCTAAAAATTTCGCGAAATTTAATTTTATGCAGGAATGAATAAGGAGATAATTTGGTCTTAAAAGTGAGTTCGAAAGAAAAATGGCGAAATTGTATTATGAAGGGGATGCGAATTTGAACATCTTATCCGAGATATTTCACCTCATCAACCGCCCAAACAAACCACTCAGCCCCTTTCCACGCCGTTTAGCCATCATATCTTCCCACTCTTCTACGGCTTTCGCATCTTTGTCGCCCGTGTAACCCGCTTCGGATTTATCCTTCAACTTATCCAGTTCGCCGTAGTCCAACCACGCTCCGTTACAGTTAAGGCAGACGTCTATTTCTACGTCTTCTGCATATTCTAAATCCATCAACCCGCCGCAGCGAGGGCAGACTAGTTTACTCTCGCTTTTCGTGCCGATATGCTTCGTCAGATAATCAGCGAGTTTTCGGTCTCCAAGTATCTTTTTGAGTTCGTTATTGTCAAACCATGTTCCATGACACTTGGGGCAGATATCTATGATAACGTTGGGACCCAGCACGTCCACTTCCTGCTTCTTCATCTCCACCCAGCATCTTGGACAGTCTACGTTTTTATCCTTCGATTTCTTACTTTGCATACATTCATAATGGTAGCACACCGCATTAATAAATGTTGTTCACGATCTGCCATACAGGATGGTGACGTCGTCGAGATCAATATTCCGAACCGCACGCTGAATGTGAAACTGAGCGATGCGGAGATTAAAGAGCGGCTGAAGAAAGCTGAAGTACCGGAACGGAAACTGACGCCGTTGCTGGAATCGTACAGGAAGAAGTTTACGGGTGTTAATTGTTATGGTGGTAAAAGGGTAAAGGCATGAGGTAACGATT
>JAUWPM010000037.1 GCA_030611585.1 Methanosarcinales archaeon
GAGGAGTTGAGAGCAAAGAACGCCGAGCTGGAAAGGTTCACCTACACTGTATCGCATGACTTGAGGTCGCCTCTTGTTACTATCGAAGGCTTTGCTGGCATACTAAGAAACGATTTGGAACGAAACGAAAAAGAGAAGGCGGAAACTGATTTGAAGTATATAGAAACCGCAGCAACAAAGATGGACCGCCTTTTGAACGACACACTGCAACTCTCTCGTATCGGTCGTGTAGCGAATCCGCCGGAGGATGTGCCGTTTGGCGAAATTGTTAAAGACGCACTGGAGCAAACCGCCGAAGAAATAAAATCGAGCGGGGTTGAAGTATCCGTAGCTGAGGACTTCCCTGCGGTTCACGTAGACCGGATGAAGATAGAGGAGGTGCTGGTAAATCTGATTGGGAACAGCATAAATTACATGGGCGAGCAGCCACATCCGAAGATAGAGATTGGTTATCGTGTAGAGGGTGAAAGCGAAGAGACTGTGTTCTTCGTGAAGGATAACGGAATAGGCATTGACCCGAATCAGCACGAGAAAGTCTTCGACCTGTTTTATCAAGTAGAGAGAAATAATAATATAAAGGGCACAGGTGCAGGTCTTGCGATCGTGAAACGAATAATCGAGGTGCATAACGGAAGGGTATGGATAGAATCGGAGAAGGGTAAAGGGTGCACGGTTTGTTTTACGCTGCCGGTGGTTACGTGAAAGGAGTAGCTATTAAAAAGTGAAGAGTTTTTTATATCTTATCGAAGTTAAACTTAAACATGGTAAAAACGATAACGATAAGGGATGATGTGTATGAGAAACTTCGCGTGCTGAAAGGGGATGCGTCGCTCAGTGATTTTATTGAAAGATTGATTGGGGGTGGAAAAGGAATTGAAGTGCTTAAAAAGATTAGAGGCAACATTGATCTAAGCAGTGAAGAAAAAGAGGCAATTCTTAAGGAAATATATGGGAAACGAAATGAATCGAGATGCCATGCTGTCAACGTTGAATAGAACGCACTTTGAAAGGTTTGTCGGATTTGGATTAAGATTGTTTACAGCAAATCAGTAAAAGACCGTATTTCGAGCAATGGGTTGAGATAACACCACATTACAAAGCTCTTAACTTAATACTCCCGAAGGAGATACTTAAAATAGAGAAGATGTTCACGGAGAAGCAGAAGCGAGTGTTCATTATCGGGCACAAAAATCCGGATTCCGATTCCATCTGTTCCGCTATTTGCTATGCGTATCTCAAGAACGTTCTGGATAAGAAGTACCTCTATGTTCCAGCCCGGGCGGGTGATTTGAATAGCGAAACGGAATTTGTGCTTGAAAAATTCAATTTTGATTCTCCGATGGAAATAGTGAGTCTCGCAGCTACCGCCAGCGATATAGACCTGAAAGAACCTATTGTCGCATCCGCCGGCGATTCGATACGGGACGTCGCATCGTTAATGAGAGAAAAGAACATCCGCACCGTGCCGATCGTAGATCACGGTAAAAAGCTCCTTGGGATTGTGGGTCTCAAAGACATTGCCGAATATTACATCGCCCATCTGGGACGTAAGAACTTATCCGCCACTCCGATTGACCTGAATATCCTAATCCAAACTTTAAACGGGACGGTAATTGTCAATCCGAAAAAGAGCGACAAATTAACCGGTAAAGTTTTCGTTGCCGCAATGCAGAAGACGAGTATTTTGAACAGGATCCAACCGGGAGACGTCGTTATTTTGGGCGATCGAGCGGACATCCAATTAGATTTGATCAATGGCGGCTGCGCTGCTCTTATAATCACGGGCGATTCACCAGTTAGCCACGAAGTCGAGAGAGCGGCAACGAAAAAGGGGACGTTGATCATTTCTTCGCCGCACGATACCTTTACCACCACACGATTACTCGATTTATCCACGCCGCTTTATTCAATAATGTCCGAGAAAGTTCCGGTCGCTGAGCTTTATACTCGAATATCGGAATTGCGGCAGCAAGTTTTAGAATCTGAATATCACAGTGCGGTAATCGTAGACGGGGACCGTCGGTTACTTGGCATCGTTACACGGACGGATTTACTGCAGCCCATACGAAAAAAAGTTGTTTTGGTTGACCATAATGAGACTTCGCAGGCGGTTGACGGCGTGCTGGAGGCGCACATATTAGAGATCATTGACCATCACCGGGTCGGCGATATATCAACGCTAATGCCCATTCACGTTTGCAACGAGCCCATTGGCAGCACGTGCACGATCGTTGTGGAATTAATGCTCCTCCACCGGATTGCCATTCCCAGAGATATAGCGGGATTGCTGCTCTCTGGCATATTGTCTGACACTTTAATCTTGACCCTGTCAACGACAACGGATCGCGACAAGGACGTCGCACGTAAACTGGCTCGTATCGCACGGGTTACAATAGAGGAATACGGCAAAGAACTTTTGGCGGCAAGTATAAGCATTAAAGGTAAATCCGGCAAAGAGATCCTACTCCATGATTTCAAGGAATATTCGCTCGGCAACAAGAAAATTGGCGTGGGTCAGGTACTGGTGATAGATAAAGAGGAGATACGCGCTAAAGAACGCGACATAAAATCGGAAATGGAAAGATTACGCACGGAAAAGCGATACGATTTAATCGTTCTCCTCATTACGAATCCCCTAAAAACGGGTGAAGAGCTCATAGTTAAAGGGGATAAGCGAATAATAGAAAAGGCGTTTGGAATAGAAATACAGGATGATAAAGGGTTCATCCCGCAGACCTTGTCGCGGAAGAAGGAGTTCATTCCCAAAATCGGTTACGTTTGCACTACTTCATAAGCACTTTTTCGACACGCATCAGCGGATAATCCCGTTCCTCTTCGTATTTCACCCGCGCATGCACTTCCACCGTCTTGTATCGAACCACCACCGTTACGTCCAGCATCTCGCCACGCAACTCGCAATAGTCGAACTCATTCGCACGAGCTCGTATCTTCTTGCGGTCTATTTTCACTTCCACGAGGCTCACCCACGGCTGCAGCGATACGCTCTGTTCTATTGCGGTCTCCAATTCTTCTGCTGTTTCTGGACTCACGGGCGTGCCGATGAACTGGTGGTAAAGCGCACCCAATTTGATGCCCGCCTCGAATACCGCGTTGTCACGATCCGATATTTTCTCTTCTTCTGGCTTCAATTCTATCTCCTTTACCACTTTCTCAAAAGATAAGATAAACGATCGCCAACGATGCAAGATCGAATGCGATTGTTTTACTTCTCATCTTTATTACTCCCTTTCTCGATCTCTTTCACTCCTTTGATAACTTCTTCCAAACTCAAATCCTTCGTTTTCACTCTCAACTCTTTCGTTGCATCGCCTATTCTTGGTGTTACCATCCGGAGATACGCCACATATTCCTCAGCACTCAACTCCCTCCTCAATATCGCAAACACCTTATTCAACACCACTGCTTCCACGCTCATTCATCCACCTCTTTTGGATTCTTAACTTCTACCCATTCTGATAAACATCCTCTTCGTTTTAGAATATCATCATCAGTAGTTATAAAAATATCTGCTCCATTCTCGATTGCTACTGCGATGTGCAAAGCATCCATCGCATTAATGCCACATTTTTTCATAATTCCCTCTGCCTTTTCCTTGCTCCTCTCAGTGAGATGAGCAACTTTCGCCACTCTGACTATAATTTCCTCAACTGCTTTCCTCTTTTCATCTAAAGAAATCATTGACACTTCAAATAGCAGAACGCTTGAGCCTAACACCGATATTTCGTTTCTGTCCACTTTTCTCAATATCTCGAGAAAAGCCATTGCCTCCTCCCAAATCCTCATCTTACTTACATCGTCAAAGGGTCTGCACCAGACGCAAGTATCAAGATAAACGCTTATACTTCTCATCTTTCCATCTCAACGGCTTATTCCACTTTACCCTCTTTTATTAACTCCTCAACGATCTCGTGCACCATCTTGAGGTCTAATCCCAAATCAATTTAAATTTAACTCACCTTGCATATTTAAATTTTCCTAATTGCTTTCCATCACCTTCACCTCCGCATACTTCCTTATCTCTTCAATCAGCGGATGACCTTCCCAACTGCTATCATAACGAAAAACGAATTTCACATTTCTATTTCTATTGAGTTCCAGCAGTTTCAATACATTCTGCAACGCTACCGTCATGGCTTCGTCATCCACTTCTGCCGGTATTTCCGCCTGCCCCACCGGATAACTCTCTGATAACTCAGCAGGGTAAGGTCCAAACGGCGGTTTCACGAAGAATACATGGTCAAACTGTTCCTCTTCAGTAATGTCCGTTTCTTTCAGGTTTGTTGTTATCAAAACGTTTCCAGCTAAGCTGAATCTATCTAACCTGTTAGAATACCTCAGCACTTCGGGTCTATGTGCAGAACTCTCACCAAGATAAAAGAACGGATGTTTAGTAGCAGGATCGTATTTCTCAATCAACGCCGAATATTTCGCCATTTGCTTCAAACCGTTCAGCAACGCGGGATACGCCCTGCATCTCCGCTCGCAGAGCTCCCACAGGTTTCGTTCCACTATGCTCTGCTTCACTATTCGCATCTCCTCAAACGTAACCCACAAATTATGTGCAGCCAGCAAATCCACGTCCTCCTGGACCTCTTTTACGCTGTACGAGGAACACACCGGACAGGAACAGGGCAGATACTGCAAATCATCCACTTTCCTCGTTCCATCACTCGTTATGTATCGCCTCCCCTTTGCATAAAGCGCATACGCAGCGGAGTCGAACAGGTCGCAGCCTAACGCAACAGCTAACGGAAAAATCATGGGATGCCCAGCGCCGAAGAGATGAACAGGAGCATTCAGCGGTAAATTCATCTTCGACGCCACGATTATATCTACCAGTTTATCAAATGCGTAGGATGCCAGCAAAGGCACCACGCCCCCTATCGCGTACACATCAAAACCAATGTCTGCAACACGCTTTGCACTCTCCGCCCGTAGGTCCAGGAAAGTAGAGCCTTGCACCACTCCGGCAAGCGGATTATCTTGAATGATGCTTCGTGCTTCTTGCATCCTCCGCAGTGTCACATCTAAATCTCCCTCTGCTCTTTCTCTATTCGCATAAGGCGGGGTTGGTATGTCCAACGGCACGCAGACGTCAGAGCCGATACGCTGCTGAAATTCCAATATCTCCCTGTTACTCACTTCTACGTCTTTATACTCGTAGAGCTGGTAAGAGCCAGAATCAGTCATTATGGGCATTTCACATCTTAAAAGCGAATGAATACCATTTTTAATCGCTTCCTCGCGCGAATTTCTTTTACGATAAATTATATACGCATTCGTAATGAGCATCTCGGCGCCGTACTGCTTCATGTCCGCAGCCTTGAGAGACATGAGATTCGGGTTTATTACCGGCATTATCGTCGGCGTCTCTACGGACCCGTGCGGTGTTCTCAGCTTCCCTATCCTTCCCATTAAGTCCTTGTGCCGTATTTCAAACTCGAGCATGTAGGTCTTTCACCTCTTTTTCCTTTTTATTGTATATAAAGTATAACTGCCATAATTCTCTTTAAGACGCAGATTAACACTGATTTACACGGATTTAGTTAGGGGGAAGAACAAAGTTGATTTTTATCATCTGTGTTAATCTGTGTCAACAATTTAGGTTTTCTTATACGCGCCTCGTTCCTTAGCCGACTCAATAAGCCGTTTATAACACCTGTTATTTTCAAGCGTAGTGGAATCTCCGATTAAAACCAACTTCCGCTTCGCTCTCGTTATTGATACGTTAAGCCTTCTTAAATCCCTGAGGAAACCTATCTCGCCCGATTTGTTACTTCTCACAAACGATACAATAACCACCTCTTTCTCCCGGCCTTGAAACCCGTCCACCGTCTTTATCTCCAGCCCGTCCACCCGAAGCATCGTTCTAATTAGTCCAACCTGGTCATCGTAAGGCGATATAATTGCTATTTCCTCAGGCGCTATACCCAGACTTAACAAGCGTTCTGCAATACCCTTCACCAATTTCGCTTCGCCTACGTTCTCTTTCGACGTCGAGCCTCTTCTTGCTCGTTCCTTGAACTCATCACCACTGCCACGTGTGTCAATAAACAGAAATGGTTTGACCTCTTCATCTGTTAATTCCGATTCCGGGAGTATATCCATAAGATTTTGCCTTTTTACCTGTTCATACGCCTGCAGCTTTCCTTCGTAAAACTCATTATTCGGGAATGCCACTATCTCTTCGTTCATTCTATACTGGACTTCAAGCATAACTCGTATCCGATCGCCGTGCAACTGCAAAAGCCGCTCGAACAAACTCCTGCTCAAGCTCCCGCGTGCTGCTTCCTCATTCAAAACGGTCGGTGGAAGCTGCTTGTGATCGCCCGCCATGATAAACCGTTTCGCTTTGAGCACTGCAATCAAAGACGACGGCTCAGTGGACTGCGTTGCTTCGTCAATAACCGCAAAATCGAACTTCGCACTTTTGAGTATCTCGGAACCCGCAGTGCTGTTCGTCGCACAAATTACTTCTGCAGTCCTGATAATCCTGTTTATTGCGCTCTCTTCCAGTTCTCGCGCCGTGCCGAATAATTTGTCTATCTTTTGCTTCACTGTAAGCCATTTCCGCATGCCTTTCAGTTTCTCTGCCGGTATGCCACGTACCGTTCTTCCTTCTCGCGCAAGCTGCATTATCGTCTCGTCACTCAAACCCCTTCGCCATCGCATTTCGGGCACGATAAAGCTTTTCATACTCTCTTTTAGCTCGTATGCTCTTGCCCTGAGTTCCTGCGCCTTTATGTAATCCGGATCTTCCTGAACCAGATAATCCAGGCTTCTTCTCCGTAAAGACGGGATCACACGTGCCGGATGCCCTATTCGCACCACTTCTACACCGAGCTTATCCAGGCGTTCTACAAGGTTATCCACTGCCACATTAGAGTCCGCGGCAGCTAAAATCCTATACTCTCGCTTGACAAGCTGTACTACAATTTCTACGCAGGTTATCGTCTTCCCCGTGCCCGGCGGACCGTGAATGAGGAAGAAATCCCGCGCTGCTAAACACCTCAAAACCGCTTCTTGCTGGCTCTCGTTCAAGTCCTTATTACAAAATTCTATCTCTTTTATCTTAGTGAATTCCGGCGGTGTATTGCCCAGCAATTTGTCCTTTCGCCACCGTGGCAGTCGTTTAAACTTCGTTAATGCTTCAATCATCCGTTGAAACGTGACGTCATTCACAAAAAGGTCAATTCTGAGGTCCTTTCGATAAACAAAGCCCGGTGGCGCATCGTCAAATGCAACCGTAATGAAATATGAAGTCTTCTCCGCAACGGTCCCAGTAGGGTTGTCGTCATCCCACGGAGCCGTGCCGGATTTACTCACCAAAACGAGGTCTCCAACTTCTATTTCGCTATCCGGCAAAGTCAAACCAGCGTTTTGTTTCCGGAATCGGACTAAGTGCTTTCCACCCAATCCCAGGTCCTGAGATTTGCCTCTCATCTTCAGGAAAGCCCTTCCTTTCTCTTCTCGCTCCCGACCGCTCAGTCGTCGCATCTCCTCTTCGTGCTGCCGCATCTGCTCCTCGCGTTCTAACTCCACGAGTTCGGTGAAATGCCGTACGTATTCGTTCTCGTTCATTTCTTTCAGGAGTGTCTGTCTCTGTACGTTTCTGCTCAAAATTCGGTGGACTTTTGACCAGACATTGATTTAGTAGAGGAGATGACAAAGACTCATATTATATATAGTGATAAATAATGAAGTACTCCAATGCTTACAAAAGCTATAACTTACGAGCACCTCAACGCGACTTTTCGGAAGGGATTGAGAAACGGCAACTGGAGAAAGCTGCTGCGATTCTGGAGAAGGGTGAAGAGAATTTTGAAGGCGTGTTTGCATGGGCGCCTTCGTTACGGTATTGGTTGAAAGACCCGGATTATATCTTCTGGCTGGGGGCGGTGCGATGGTAATGAAGGGCAGACACGGATTTACACAGATTACACAGAAACAGGAATTTAGTACAAAAATAAGATAAAAGATAAATGAAAAATGGCTGATTGCAAACATGAATGCTGCGGTGCGGCGGAAAAGGTATGGTTACCGTACGAATTTGAGGGAAGAAGCAGGGGGTTGAAGCCACATTCATATTGCATTCTCTGCGGCGTGGTGAAAAATATGTCGTCTAAATCTAAGTCTAAAAAGGCGAAACGGATGGGAGATTACACGAATATACTTTCAAGACTGGGGATTACAAATTTAGAGGTTCAGATACGGCTAATCGCGAAAGAACTGGAAAGAATGGATTTTGATTTTAGTAACGTCAATTACATGACGAGAAATCAGCAGGAAAAACTATTCATTCGAGCGGTCAAAAAATATAGCAGAGTGCCTGAGGATACGATAAGAGCATTTTTATAGTTTGCGGACAGTGCCGAGTAAGAATTGAGCGAGCGCTGCGGTGATAAGGCGGTCGGCACTGGGTCAGCGGATGCTATTACAAACTTTAAGAAAGTTTGATCAAAATGCTCCGCAGAAACCTTTAGAAAAGGTTTGATCCAAAACTTATGGGAAAAGTTGAGAAGGGATCAGAAGGGATGAAAGAAGAACTGAAATGGAAAATCTTCCATTGGGTTGAGAGAGCGTTAGTAAGGTTGGATTTGATAGGCGATAAGGGCGAGTTCAATAGGCAAAGAAAGAGAAAGAAAAGATGAAAATAATAGTTCTTTTCTAAGGAAAGCTTTACAAAAGTGGTAGATAGAGAAATGAGGAAAAAGGGGTAAAAGTAAGAATATGGATAAGGGCATTTGGTATACCAAAGGCTGGAAAGAGTGGAAACCTGGATGGAGAGCAAAATCGCTGATATGGCTGACCAGACAGTTCTATCGGCTAAGACCAATTGGTGAAGAGGATTTAAAGAGATATGTGCATGCGGCAATAGATGATGATTTAATTAGAAAATATGGTGATACTCTTGTGATGGAACACATTGTGCTAAAACAAAAATGAAAACAATCGCCGGAATACCAGCTTATAATAAACAATATCCTGTCTGCGGCGTGATACACGCAGCCGAGGAATATGTGAATGAAGTTATAGTTGTTGATGACGGAAGCACAGACAACACGTCAAAACTTGCGAAACGAGCTGGTGCAGTCGTGCTAAGACACGAAACGAATAAAGGTAAGACTGCAGCGGTACAAACGCTCATAAATGAAGCAATAAGAAGAGATGCGGACGTACTAATTTTATTGGATTCGGACGGACAGCACGACCCAGATGAGATACCGGTGCTTCTAAAACCGATTTTAGAAGACGGCTATGAGTTCGTTTTAGGCTCAAGGAAACTGAAACAATCGAAACAGAAGGGAAAAAGACCTTTTATCCGACCCATAGGGCAGTTCGTGCTGAAAGTCGGATTAGGCACGCTAACCAGGAAGAGGCATAGCGATCAGGAATGTGGGTTCCGGGCGCTTTCGAGACGTGCAATGGAAGTAATGAATTTTAAGTTTAGGGGTAAGGGTTTTTCTGTGGATGCGGAGATGATATATTTAGCGGAGAAGCACGGATTGAAGACGATAGAAGTGCCAATAACGGAGATTTACGTTGAGAATGGGTCAACGCTGAATCCGTGGAGGCATGGATTCGGTAATTTAGGAACGATCATTTCATGGATTTCGGAGAATGAGAATTTATAGTAGAGTTATATAAAAGGAAGATAAAATGATAAATGGTGTTTGAAATGGAAATGGAAGTAGAAGAGAAGAGTATGGTAAGAGCGATATTAGAGGATGTGAAAGTTCTCAAAGGAAAAGTGGAAGGGATGGAAGGAATGCTTGAAACGCTGGTTGAGATATATACCGATGTGTTTTACGAGGTTAAAGAGGATTATTTGAAGAAGTTAGAGGAGATAAGGAAAGAGAAAGGAAAGGTGTTCAGTTCTATCGGTGAATTTGATGGGTATTTTGAGTGATATAATGCAATGCAGTACAGATTTGAGATTAAGCCTAAGTTGGAGAAGAAGCTAAAGAAAATTGAAAAGAAGAATCCGGTGATGTTTAAAGCTGTACGAGAGAAGATAAAAGAAATAATTAAGAAACCCTACCATTACAAGCCGTTAAGGTATGGTTTAAAGGATTCGAGGCGTGTTCATCTGGAGAAGTCATTTGTTTTGGTATTTGAAATAGATGAAGCGGAGAAGACCGTTAGATTTCTTGATATGGGGCATCACGATGAGATCTACAGGAAGAAGCACTAAATAACTTTTTTGCTTCGCAAAAAAACATTGACTAAAGAAACAAGGTTTTTTTTCTTTTAGCACAATCCTTTCTTTAAAACTTTAGGAAAGTTTTATCAACAAACTTTTAAGAAAAGTTTGACCCAAAAAGCTTCGCAAGCTTCGCAATCAAACTTTAGGAAAGTTTGAAAATACAGGATTGTGGGCATGAAAGTGTTGAACTTGTTTACACGACTTGTTGGAAATGTAAAAACTACGGATTCTCAAAGTGGCTACCGAGCTTATAGCAGAAGAGCGATAGAGAAGATTAGAATAACCAATCCTGATATGGGTGCGGGTTCAGAAATATTAACGCAGGCAAAGAAACACAATTTGAACGTGGTGGAGATCCCAATTACCGTGCGATACGATATAGAGAACACGTCATCAAAGAATCCTGTGTCGCATGGATTCGGCGTGCTGGGTGAGCAGATTTAAAGGAGAGATAAATGGACATAAAAGAACTCATTGAGAGGGGGGAATCGCAGGATTTAGAATTCAAAGAATCTCCAAGATTAAAGGACGAAATCGGAGAGACCGTTTCCGCATTCTCAAATTCGGATGGCGGAGTTGTCCTGGTTGGAATTTCTAATAGTGGAGGAGTTTCAGGAGTGGATATAGGAGCGAACACCTTAGAAGAGTTAGCGAATTACATCAAGAGGAATACCGACCCACAGATATTTCCTTCTGTAAAGATACTGGAAATAGGAGGAAAGAATGTCGTTATGGTGGAAGTAGAAGAAAGTCAGGAGAAACCTGCGTTCTTCAAAAACCACGCATATAAAAGAGTTGGGAAGACAAATCAGATGATTTCTTCAAGCGAACTGAGAAAGTTGGCAAAGGAAAGTGGGGAGAAAATTTATTGGGATGAAAGAGTTTGCGAGGGTGCGAGTTTAGATGATATTGATTGGGAATTTATCAAAAACTTTTTTATACCGAGATATGAGAAATTCTCGGAGAGTGGGATTGCTGGAACTCCGGAAGAACTGCTGGAGGCGTTGAGTTGCGTAAAGGAAGATAAACCAACAAATGCTGGTATTTTATTGTTTGGAAAAGATCCCCAAAGATTTTTTTAGAAATTCATACAGTGCTTTAGCGAGATATAAAGGAAAGACGGAAGGACTGGAAAGATTAGATTATAAGGAATTTTTTGGTAATTTATTTCATCAAATTGATGAATGTGATAAATACATCAAGGAACATATAGCGATAATGTCGAGGTTATTGCCCCATAAAGTTGAAAGGGAAGATATTCCTGAGTATTGCTGGTTCTCTGTAAGAGAGTTACTAACCAATGCTGTTTGCCACCGGGACCATGAAGATCAAGGAAGTAAGGTTATAGTGAAGATGTTTTTCGATAGAATTGAATTTTATAACCCGGGAGGCTTACAAAAAGGAATAACACCAGAGAATATTTTGATCAGGCAATACTCTAGAAATCCTGTCATTGCCAATGCGCTTGCAAAGGTGAAATACATAGAGGAGTTGGGAGAAGGTTGGAATAAGATTATTAATGAGCATAAAAACCATCCTTTAAAACCAAAACTACCAAAGATAATATCTGACAAATATAGTATCCTCGTAATTCTATATTCTGTGGGCGAGAAGTTTGAGAAGACACCAGCAGAGCTAAATGAAAGGCAAAAAAGAGCGATAGAATATTTAAGGCGCAATGAAAGGATAACAAATAAGGAATATCAGGAAATAAACAAAACCAGTAAAAAAACGGCAACGAGAGACTTACAGGAATTGGTCAGGTTAGGAATCCTGATTAAGAGCGGTAGAACCGGTAGGGGGGTACATTATATCTTAAACCATAGTTATAAAGGGGACATAAGGGGACATAAGGGGACATGAAGACCCCGAAGGTACTCAAATGCTGACAAATAAACTAAACCGGAACGAAGCAGTCGTATGTATAGTCTGTCTTGGATATGTTGGGCTACCGCTTGCAAAAAACTTTTCTTTCAAACTTTCAAAAAGTTTAATCAAAATGCTTCGCGGAAAGAAACCTTTACTAACAACTTTTTTGCAAGCAAAAACCTTGACTAAAAATAAACCCTTTTAGAAAAAGCGTTTTCGGAAAAAAGACTGGTTATAAGAGGAGCTGAAAATGAGTATATTTAATAAAATAGGTAAGGGACCACAGGTCTATTATGAGCTCACTAAAATCTCGCCAAATCTCGCCAAATCTCGCCAAAAAGATAGGGCAAAATAATATGTATGGAGAAACTATGGAGGGTAGATATTTTGAGCATGCGTCTTTGGCGGCGGATTTCTGGGAAATCAGGGGGAAATAAATGATGGTCGTATCAGTAGTAATCCCGACAAAGAACGAAGAAAAATCATTAGGCATCTGCATCGAGAAGATACAGAGGGTCTTCACAAAGCACCATATTAACGGAGAAATCCTCATTGCCGACAGTTCGACAGATAACACACCAGAAATAGCAAAGAGTCTGGGAGCGAAAGTAATTGTTCCTGATGAACTTGGCTATGGAAATGCGTATCGGTTCGGATTCGAGCACGCATCCGGGGATTACATCGTGATGGGCGATGCGGATAATACATACGACTTTATGAATATTCCAAGACTGTTAGAACCGTTAAAGAGAGAAATTAGACACAGATTAACGCTGATTTACACAGATTTAAAGAATGAGTATCTGAATAAAGGAGCTGGAAAGAACGAATTTTGATGACGTCCATTCCATAACGAAGTCTGAGCAGGAAAAACTATTCATTCGTGCGGTCAAGAAATACAGCAAAGTGCCTGAGGACACTATAAGAGAGAGCTTTTTGTAGTTTATAGCGGATAGATAGATAGTGCCGAATTCGAATTGAGCTGAGCGCTGCGGTGATAAGAGGATCGGCACTGGTCAGCGGATGCTATTACAAACCTTTAGAAAAGGTTTGATCCAAAAATGTTAAGAAAGTTTGATCAACAAACTTTTAAGAAAAGTTTGACCCAAAAAGCTGCGCAAGCTCCGCAGAAACCTTTAGAAAAGGTTTGATCCAAAACATAAACTTTTAAAAGGGGATTTAAAAAAGCGGTTGAGATGGTCGAAAAAGGAGTGTTTGTATGGGCACCAAGACTAAAGGTTTGGCTGAAGGACACGGACTATATATTCTGGTTGGGGACGGTGCGGTGAAAATGAGCAAATATTTAAATTGACAAATGCGGCAATTCATAAAAGGTTATTTAATAAAAACTCTTAAGATAATCATTAGGTGAGTGAACATGGGGGAGATAGGGATAAAGGATAAAAAAATAAGTTTTATAGTATCTCCAAGATTGGAGATGGAGTTAAAAGCCATTCCCGATACGGAGTATTACAGAGATATTTCGGAGTTTCTTGAGGATGCGGTAAAGGCGTTGATGGATGCAAGAAGGGATTTGCGTGTGGCTATTGCTTGCGCGTTATATGAAAAGGACAAGATATCACTTGGAAGGGCTATGGAGATAGTGGATGTTGATATCGAGAGAATGAAGGAAATACTGGTGGAACGAGGGATAAAACTCAGGCGAGGAGCCGAGACAGTGGAAGAGATGGAAGAGGAGCTAAAAGGGTTGGCGATATATCCTGGTTAAAAGGGTAGATTTAAGCATTTGCGATAACTTTATCGAACCGAAAGAGATGACAGGACTTGGTAAAGGCGAGTTAGGGTGCATGGTATTGGCGAAGGAGCATGGAGCCGTGATATTGATAAGTGATAGATACGCAAGGCAGATTGCAAGGGATAAAAAGCTCAAAGCAATTTCAATTCCAACATTCTTGCTGTGGTATAAAAGGGAAAGAAAAATTTCCGTAGAAGAGATTAAAGAAATTATCAAGGATTTACGTGAGAAAGATTTTTATGCGTTTAGCAAAGAAGTAGAGGAGGAATTATTACAAACCTTTTCTTTCAAACTTTAGGAAAGTTTAACCAAAACGCTTCGCGGAAGAAAAGTTTGATCAAAAGAACTTGTGTTTTTTCTTTTAGCACAAACCTTTCTTTAAAACTTTTAAGGAAAGTTTAACCAAAACGCTTCGCGGAAGAAAAGCTTTACCAAAGAAACAAGTCTTTTTTCCTAAAAAAGAAAAAGTGTTATGAAAATCATAGCGGGAATACCAGCTTATAATAAACAATATCCTGTCTGCGGCGTGATACACGCAGCCGAGGAATATGTGAATGAAGTTATAGTTGTCGATGACGGAAGCACAGACAACACGTCAAAACTCGCGAAACGAGCTGGTGCAGTCGTGCTAAGACATGAAACGAATA
>JAUWPM010000090.1 GCA_030611585.1 Methanosarcinales archaeon
ATCTGTTTGGGCATCCAGAAACAAAGAAAACTGGATTGTGGCTCAAGAATCTGCCGTTATTGGTTCCTGAGAAGATAGTGAAGCCGATTTATATCATCGGGAAGGATGGGAAACGTTATTCGCCTACTCACTACTTATCAAAATCGTCGGCAAAGAAGCTGTTTGGACTGGATAGGAGTCTTGTGCGGAGCATAACATACAAGGGCATTGCGGATGCAATGGCAAATCAGTGGGGTGGTAGGCATGATTAAAATGGTGAATAAAGGTTAGTAAAAAATGAAAAAACAAATAGGATTAAAGTTAGAAGAGGATGAGATAGCGCTTTTGGAGAAGTTAGGTGGTAAGTCTCGAGGCGTTCATAAACTTATCTCGGATTACAGAGATACGCTTCTCGGCAAAAAAGTTAAGAGGACGGTTGAGGAGAGTTTTTATGATTCGTTGATTTTACCTTCTGATCCACGACTACGAGAGACTTACAAAGCATTTCTTGAATCTTTTATTCACTCTGAGGCACGTATGGGGTCGCTCGATTTCTGGGAACCCGAATTGACCGGGGTAACTGGATTCAACGGAAAAGTAGTTCGAGGACATTTTAGGAAGTTATCGGCGTCACGATACGTTAAAGCCTATGGTTTCCTCTTCAGACCAACTTTGCGACTGAAAGAAGGAGTTGAAAAGGAGAAGTTTTTTGAGATACATAGAAGATTCCATGATTTCTTACTGGAAAAAGGTGCTTATCAAGATTACGGAGAATTTTTGTGGGACCACGGAGATGAAAAATAAAAAGTATATACTTTTCACCTAAAATCGGGCTTTTTTTCCTCTCCTCTCGCTCTTTTGTTTGGTTATCTGAGACTGTTTCGTACCTCTATTTTGAAAAAGTATATACTTTTCGGTAACACCGGTGTTTTGTGCGAGAGAGTCTATGTATATTTAAAAAAGTATTATTAAAACTATATTTCGTATGAAATCGCTCTTATTATATACTTTCTCTACTACGTAGGGATGTTACTTTACTTTACTTTACTTTACTTTACTTTACTTTACTTTACTTTACTTTAAGAAGAATAAAGAAAGAAAGAAGAAAGAAGAAGAGTTTTAGATGTTTTGGAAAAAGTATATACTTTCGGGGAAAAAGTATATACTTTCGCTGAGCGAGGCGTAGAAGTAGAAAGTAAAGAAATGTTTATACAATACAAACAAAAACAGGTAAATCAAAAAAATATAGAAAAGAGAGGGAACTTTCTATTTCCCACTCCTCTTTCGTAAAACTATCATCTCCTCACGTAGTTTTACCATGTCCGCTTCCGACATTTTCAGTTGCTGTCGCAAAGTAGCGATAACGGCAGTAGCATCAACGTCAACTCCTTGCTTCTCGACTGGGAGTAGACCCAGTATCTCATCCTCCTTCTCCGTTAATACCTTGTTCGTTTCCCACGCGGTTAAAAACGCCGATAGTATCGGGCGAATACCTTTCATCCCGAGGTTAACTCGTTTGCTAATCGGCAAATCCGTTCTTGTTACCGCCTGCCCAACCGAAGCAACAGAAGCACCATATATCGCTCCTGCATGAGCACCGAGCTTTTCCGCCTCCTCATCAGATACCGTGTGCATCGGATTGAAAGGCAACAACCCCTCACCTCTCACCACTTCTGCGACTGACATCTTCGCCAGTTTCTCTCCATCAATCCCTCTCAAATTCAATACTTCTTCATTCTTCTCGCTATCTCTCTCATCCCTTTTATTCTTTTCTTCTTTATTCCTCATCTTTTTTACCTCCTTCCTCCACCTCAAATTCCACATCAGCCGTGCTCAGCTCAACCACGATCTTCTCAAGATCGTCTATCCTCTCGGTAACCATCCGTATAGAAATACCATAGTCAACCACGTCACAACCAATCTCCGACACTTTGTACATCTTTATAAAACAAGCGAATGCACTTTTGTATTTGTGGTGTAAATCCTCTATAAACGCTTTAAAACGTGTTTTGAAATCTATTCGGGACTTCTCAGACTCGGTATACAAGTTCAAATAGAACACGTTTTTATCACGGTCAACCACGTACTCCCATTTCGTAATGTCAAAAGCCTCCTTCATATCCTCTGCCATCTCGGTTATCTCACCCATAATCTTATCCTTCAATCCAGGGACTTTGAATATCTCACCGAGCAAATCACCAAGACCCGCATTGGAAACGTAATCCCATAACTTATCAGAACCCAATGCTTTTTCAAATATGGCACCAATGGCACCCATCTTTTTTTGGTCACTCATTTTTTTCCACTAAATCCTCCTCACGCACACCAAATTGCATTTTGTACCCCGCTTCCGTATCCTCTTCTTTTATATCCAACTTCTCCTCACTTTTAACGTTAACGTCTTCCTTATCCGGTTCTTCCACTTTATTCTCTCCTTTTTTATCCTCTTTAGTTGCCCTTCTATTCTTTCTTTTATCCTTCTTTTTATCGTCGGTATCCTCGACAAAAGACTCCGTTATCGCGCCGAGAAGCCCTGTACCGGCAATAGTAAGATTGAGAATGGTCGAGATACCGTCCGGCATTTTATCAAGCATTTTGAGTGCCTTTTCCGGGTCTTGTTTTGCGAGTTCACTAATAATCTGTCTCTGTGCTTCAAGTTTCATCTGATACGGCGCTTTGAAGACCAAATCACTGATGCCTGCTTTGCTCTCGCCGGCGCTTCCGCTTCCATCAGTTGGAGTATTCAATCTATTAACAAAGCCGCTTAAAGCGTCCTCAAAATGTTCCATCTTCTTGTCTTCAACCACGGATATTATTCTGTCTAGGGCATCTTCAAACTTGGTATTCTTCTTTTCATCGGTCTTCTTCGCATCAACCAAACGACTTAGAACCTCCTCCTCGGACTTCTTCTTCTGATCCTCAACCGCCTGAGAGAGTTTACCTTCAAACCCTTCCTCCGCGCGGAGAAGATCACTTGGCGGATCAATATCATGGTAGTCCCGCCACTCACTCCATAGTTGTTTACCATCCTCACCAACTGCATTCACCTTGACAAAGCCGCCGCCGTCGAGTTCGTTTATTATTTCCTCTTTGATTGGCGGTGTGGGACCCGGCAGTGAAATGTCCTTATCGTGCAGTTTCCCACCCTTCTTCAGCCTTATCTTCAGCTCGTAGTGGTCAACCTGCAAAGTTGGATTTCCTTCGATAGTAAACCGCCCTTTGGGTACTGGACGCTTACCCTTTTCTGTCCTGACGTATACCGTAAAATATCCCGGTCCAAACGTATCGGCAATTTCATCCTCACTGGGTATGTGCGTAAAATCATGTTGGCAATCGACAGCGTCGCCACCCGGTTTAGCGCGGAACCGTATCGTTATATCATCCGGATTGAACTCTCTGCTGCCACTACCCAGCTCTTCAAACGCATCGTCGTCTTCTGTCTCCTCACTATCTCCTGTTCCTACCTCGTTTTTGTCCATTATCCCACGTATTCTCTCTAATAAACCCACTTTTCCCCTCCTAAAAGCGTAGTCTCACCCACTTTCCATCACTTTATCCTGTTCTTCTAAGTTTTTATTTGCTCTTGCTCGCTCTTAATTTTTAAGCGTTTATATGTATCACTAATATATAGCTTCATTATAACATATAAAAGGATAGGTTAGGGGGTAACCCAAGGATGCAGATAAAAGAAGAAAACCATCTAATAAAAGCGCAAGAAGAAATAAGGGAGTTCGTGGAAGAGAGCAAATGTGGCTTGTGCAACCAAAAAGCTGAGAACATAACGAAAGCGTTGGGCGATCTCGTAAAACTGTATCAAAAGGCACGTGATTTCGTTGAGTTCGCAGACAACTCAATCTATCTGCGTATGCTTAATGTGGACGCCGAGAGCGGGGAAGATGAAACAATCGAATAGACGCACGACACAAGTATCTTTTAGGCTTAGCGAAGACCTATACAACAGCCTACAAGCACTGAAGAAAGCGTTACGAGTGAGTGACGATTCAGAAGCGATCCGGTTCTGCATGGTGTACACAATCGCAGCGATGGACAAACTAAATGAGAAAACACTCAGCGAGGCGTTTGCAATTGCACTTAGCGAGACGTTCTTTGAAAGTCGCCCAAAATCTAAAAACAGAAAGGAGCGTAGAGGTTGAAACCCTTAACTTTTCCACACTCGGTAATCGGCGAAAAATGCCAGCAGATATGCAATACACGCTGGGAACAGTTGGCAGGTGTTGTCAACTCACTTGAGTTGTACTATGGCAGAATCACAAAAGAGGAATTAGATAAGCATAACGAAATCTACGTTGACGTAGCAATTACGGATTTGAGAGAAATCAAGCCAGAAAAAAAATAAAGAAGGGTATAGCTTTTTAGTATTACCATCCCCATCCAGAAGTTAGTCTTATTATTATCTCCCTTATCTTACAGAAGCACGACCGGGCGTTGTTCCGTACTCTGCTTCCAACTCATCGACGATGCACTTCAACAGGTCCCATCCGTACTCATTTTTGCACCTATCCATAGCGGACTGATGTTTCCGAACAGTTTCCGCGCCAGTAAATTTAGCCATTTTTTTCACCTCCTACTTTTATCATTGCTATACCTTTATTATGGAGTATACTTAATACTTTGTATAACAGCGTATTACATTAGGGCAGAAAAATGGCAAAAAAGATAGAGTTACCCGTGCCACCTTCAGAAGTGTCTTGGACGTATTCCGCAGAAACCGAAAAGCTTTTACAGTATCTAAACGGTCAGCTTGAAATAGGGCAATCCCTGCACCACCGAGTAAAGGACAAGTTGGCCCAATTAGAAGCGTTGGGCTTTCCTAAAAGGGAGATTGAATACATACGAGAGCAATTCAGGAAGCCGGTGGAGGAGCGTGCATTTTTAAAACGGTCACCAGAACTACAAGCATGGTTAGACAATGTGCTTGAATATATCGTAGATTTATTTGAGCATGTAGGCATACCACGATTACAGGCGAAAAAAACGGCAAAGGAGATGATTGACGCTGCGGTGGAAAAGAAATCAATCGTACAACCTGAGGCGATACTGAGGTCATTAGAAGCGAAACTACGTAAAGCTTATAGTGCAATGAGTGAGGCGATGGAAACGCAGCCCAAACCAGGAGCACGCGTACAACCCATACCCGAATCAGAACTGGAGAAAGAGGAAGACAATTTGAGGATTATGCTTGCGGGTTGCCACGAAGGGGTTAAACGAAGCTGCACAGAGTTCCAAAGCGAACTAATATCTGTTATCGAGCACGCCCTCATACATCCATCAACTCTTTTAGAGCCGACAATCGCTATGATACAGCGTTTGGACTTAGCAGAGGTGGCGGATGATGCGAAAGTGATATACACTAACTATCGGTCGGACATAGAAAAAACACTGATGCGGTATGGCGAGCAAATAATGACCCCCCGGGATCTACGCAGAGAAATACCACGATTATCCAAACAGCTTGACGTGCTTTCCGATGCGATAACCGACTATCTTGAGCTATTGCCACCTAAAAAAGAGATACCCACGACTAAGACGCTGCCGGTAGAAGAGACATTTGGAGTCCCAGGATTGAGAACAACGAAGACAGAAGGTAAATACGCAGGGCACAGACAAATATCACGGGACTTCAAAGACGATAAAACAGGTGCCACGACTGCGTTTTACACTATCAAAATTGATCCTGTTACGAAAGGGCTCATCGTATCACTGTTCTTCCGCGTACCCGCAGTCGTATCACCACTACTCGCTGAAATCACGCCGGCACAGGTGGAAGAAGAAGGCTGGAGCGCGATACTCAAAAATATCAGAGACCAGGTAAATCCGGACTACCGCGATATTATATTCACGAATCTTGAGCGCGATATTGCGGAGATGGAAGAATACGCAGCGGGGTTGAAGAGGTAGAGCGGAATGTACGAACGCGAAGTCAGCCGACTGAAGAAGCTGGGTGTGGGAATAGAAAGAAACCCGATATATACTAAGGTTGGGGAGGTGGACACGGTAGTCGGTACGTACAAAGACGAACGGCTGAATTTCGCACTTGGTGAGATAGGACGTAGCGATCAAGCCCAATTCGATACCGTAACGATTGGGGGCAAGCCAGTATGGGCAAAGAAGAGCACCGCGCTAACATTACTAAAGAAGAAACTCAAGAAAACCGA
>JAUWPM010000111.1 GCA_030611585.1 Methanosarcinales archaeon
CGAGCTACATGTATAGAGGAAGCCAAAAAGGCTATTGACGCTATGCCAAAAGCAACGAGAGCGCAGAGAATAGCGCGTAGCGCAAAGTATCAAGAGCTAATGGGCGCTTGCATGGATCGCGTTAAGGGAAGGAAATAGGTGTGTATAAATGGGAAGAATAGAGCCATATATGCTACAATGGGAAAACACGGCGGCGGGCAAAGATTTAGAGCTTGAGGCGGACAGCGGAGAGTCCATTCTTGTAAAGGGGGTGGATGCCTGGGCTAACGGCTTAACCAAAGACTTTTGCGAATTTAAGATTGGACGGCTTACAGTGGGTTACTTCAGTAACGCATATGCTTATGCTAATCATCTGGAACAGTTCACCGCGGCTATGAATGTAGGTAACCTGTTAACCCAAATGGTAGCTAAGGGAATAATGGCGGGTTATCCGGTTGCAGAAGGCGAAAAATTCCATGTTCATAACCAGTTAGCAGCCGCGAAGTATCAAGCGGTTTACTACGAGCTTTGGGAAGCCGGGGATATGGTTGCAGATATGCCTAACGGAAGTAAGTCTAAGGAGTTTACATTTGTAAACTACGGAACAAATGACGGTGCTATGACAGCGAACAAATACGGAGAAGCTGACCAGTCCGATAACCCTTCGGAGTATCCGGCTTTTCCTTTTGGTGCGGATGTACCCCCAAAGACGGAAATAGACATACATGCTTTTCTTGTGCTTAACTTCGACCCGACAGGTGCAACAGCGTCAACAAGGGATGAGGTAAGAAGCTTACGCCTAACAAGGGACAGAGAAGTGCTTTGGGACAAGACCCGGATAGGTCAATATTGTACTCAGGGAATGGGACGCTTAACGTGGGGATGTTGCCGGCAAGCGCCTGTAATGAAAGTTGAATGGTTGCCTGAACCTATGACTTTCTTACCAGGTGAAGAGCTTAAGGTAGAAATGAGTTGCGGCGGTACTTTGATAGCAGATGAAGAGCTTGAGATAGCAATAATCGAAACGGTAAGGAGAACAGAGTAATGGTAAAATACGAGAAAGGCTTTGACCACACAAACACAACGGACGAAGAGGAGGCGATAGCTACTCTGGCGAGTACGGAAGAGGAGCCTAAGAAGATAACGAAGATAATGATAGTGGATGAGCCTGACCAGGACGGTTATTTGTACGGATATATAGAACGAGAGAAGATAATGGACGCATGCCCTTTATTCGTTGAAACGTTTGGAGGTATCAGAAGAGAATATCCGATAGACTTAGATATTCCTGTGGGTCAAACGTTTATACTGAAAGGTATAAATAAAGTAGCTGCAACGAATTTCTCAGCTTCGGGCTTCATTGAGTACGAGATAACGAGTTAGGGATAAGGAGAGAGAGAGAAATGGTAAAAGACGCAAGAGTGGACGTTATACTGCAACGTATAGAGGAGGACGTCGGTAATGAGATCGATGTTGAGCCTAAACATGTGAGACGGTATGGCGTCAACAACATTTTTCAACGTGTATTTAGCTATTTGTTAGGATGGGACATTTACGGTAAGCCTACAAAACTGTTGTGCACCACGGCGGGCGTTTTAAAGACTGCCCCGGCGGGTGCTGGTTTAGAGGTTTACGAGCGTAACCCTACAAGTGATGATGCGGATATGGTAAGTATAGGTGATGTGGACGTTGAAACGGAAACGTTTAGCGCGGTTGTAAGTAGTGTTGACCTTATGTCCTCAGTTAACGACATATATGCGGAGTTAAGCAAAGACGGTGTAACGTATGGTAAGAAAATCTTGTTACGAGGTAGTGTTAACCAAACATACAGTATTGACGCGGTAACTAAAAGCGTTAAGTTTAGTAACGTTGATACGACTGGAGCTAATGATGGCAGCTATTACTTAGTAGGATGGCGATAAACAATGCCTAATTGGATAACCCTTTTGAGAGCCTTAAAGGTAAGTAATATAGAGATAGACGAAGCGTTTGCCATAGGTGCTATTCCTAATATACCTGCTACACGTATAACCAGCGGCGATATTGCAGCGGCAAGGATGAGCGCGAATATAGTAACCGCGATTGCGGGGCTTGATCCGATATTAACGAGTGTGAGTTTTGATGGTGCGGACGTTATAAAAAGAACTGTTTCTAATGCGTCTTTGCGTATAATGGGGGGAACAACAATCTCAGACGGGGCATATATGCTTTTGGTTGGGGGCACTCATCCAACATTACCGGGAGATGCTTATCTTTATCTTGGGAATAAAACCGCCGGGGAAACGCCTGCAAGCGAATATAAAATTTATTACCTTGCAGATGGAGCCGAATACCTTATATATACAATGGATAAAGACGGTAATATCACTCCCGTAGGCACGGTTGACGGGCGTGACGTTGCGGCGGACGGTGGTGTACTCGATGATCATGGTGCGGCTAATCATACGGATAGAACGCGCATTTTATTTGCGGGAGCAGGAGAGGGCTATTCGGCGGCGGTTTTAGCAGATATTGATACTTATGCAGCTTTGTCTTTTGCGGCTGCAGGCGATACAACGTGGAAGGTTAACTTTCGGTTACCACCGGATTTAGTGAGTTTAGACGATGTAAAATTATGCTTCACAAACGAAATGGCGGCTAATGATATGTTATTTCAAGTAGTTATTCAGGGTGGCGCTGCAGGCGAATCTGATGGACTTTTATTTGAGATTAGTGGTAATGTAACCGTAGGTATCTCTGCAAACGCTGAATATTTACACGAAGCCAGCTTAGAAGGAACAGGTGATTTATCGGTATTTGACAAGAACGATATTATAGGAATACAAATAGTTCGAAAAGGTGATGATGGAAGCGACACTAACACAGGGATAGGTTACGTTCTCGGCGTTAAATTAGAGTACACGGCGGATATGTGAGGGAGAAAAGGGAGTAAAAGAAATGCAGCTATGGAAATACACTGATGATGTAGTGGTATTCATGATTATGGGCGTATGGGCTTTTGGTAAATTGTTAGCTATATTACGAGGTGTTGACGGTAGCCAGATAGTAGAAGATACCTACATGATGTTATGCTTAGGTTATGTATTCGGTAATATAATCCAAAAATCTAAGTTACAGGTAGGAGCTTAATTTATGTTAGTACTAAAAAAAATAGGAGGTGAAAAGATGTATGGTGGACAGTACGTTTGGATTTCAGGTAAGAAACCTATCAGAGCCTTTCTTTGATATTATTGGCGGTAGTTTGTATAAATTGGACATGACGCCTCTTATGGATTTAGTAGAAGACGGTATTGTTGATTGTAATGTATATCCTGTTATAATTACAATCAACATTCACAACACGGGAGAGCTTCCAGCAACAAAGGATATTGTTTTAAAGGATGGTGAGGGAGCTATCTTAGAAACACAATCGATAGAAATACTCGCTGGTCTAGAGGGTGAGGTATGGTTCACAAACGAGGCGGCAGGTTATAATGTAGCCGACGGGACTACACTGGGTTTTACTGTGGAGGCGGGATAGAAGATTTCTATTTCCAGATAAGCAACATGGCTGAACCCGAAGACTATCAGGACTTAAAGGAAGAGGTAAGAAGGCTGCGTAACGCCAATTTATTGTACCGAATATACGATAAAAACAGTATGTTTAATGATGAGTAGCTTAGCTTTTTAGCTACTTTATATTTTTTCTAACGTAAAATGGGTGTATGGGAAGATATTAAGGACTTAGTACGTGATCTGATATACGAGATCACTAATCCTATTTGGGATTATGCTTAC
>JAUWPM010000112.1 GCA_030611585.1 Methanosarcinales archaeon
CGAGCTACATGTATAGAGGAAGCCAAAAAGGCTATTGACGCTATGCCAAAAGCAACGAGAGCGCAGAGAATAGCGCGTAGCGCAAAGTATCAAGAGCTAATGGGCGCTTGCATGGATCGCGTTAAGGGAAGGAAATAGGTGATTACACATGGGTAGAATTGAACCTTTTATGACCCAGTGGGAAGATGTTGCAGCGGGCAAAGCAATGACGTTAGAGGCGGATACGGGCGAGAGTATATTAGTGAAGGGAGTGGACGCTTACGCGCCGGATGACGGCGACCAATTCACCGAGTTTACAAACGGGCGGTTAAGTGTAGGCTATTTCAACACGAAGAAAGCGTATGCAAACCATTTGGAACAGTTTGAGGCTGCGATGAATGTAGGAAATTTGCTTACGCAGATGGTAAGCAAAGGTATCATGACGGGATACCCGGTTGCGGAAGGTGAGACTTTCAGCATAAAGAACAGCGAAGCGGCGGCTCAATATAGGGCGGTTTTTTACGAGCTTTGGGAAGCCGGGGATCAAATGCCGGAGATGCCTAACGGAAGCAAATCAAAGGAGTTTTCTTTCGTTAATTATGGTACAAATGACGGGGCAATGACCGCTAACAGTTACGGTGAGGCGGATAAATGTTTAAACCCGACTGAATACCCGGCTTTTCCTTTCGGTGATGATGTACCGCCAAAAACGGAAATTGACATACACGCGATCTTAGTCTTAAACTTCGACCCTACGGGAGCAACAGCAACAACGAGAGACGAAGTAAGAAGCTTGAGAATGACCAAAGACCGTGAAGTGCTTTGGGATAAGACACGAGTAGGATGGTATCTGACTCAGGGTATGAGTAGGCTATGTTGGGGCTGTACCCGGCAAGCGCCGGTGGTAAAGGTGGAATGGTTACCGGAGCCAATGAGTTTCACCGCTGGTGAAGAGCTTAAGGTGGAAGTATCATGCGGTGCTACGTTGATAGCGGACTCGGAGCTTGAAATAGCGTTGATTGAAACAGTGCGGAGGATAGATTAATGACTAACTATGAAAAGGGGTTTGATCATACTAACACTACGGACGTAGAGGAATTGGTAGTTTCTCTGGCAAGTACCGAAGAAGAGCCTAAACATATCAGCCAAATAATGATAGTTGACGAGCCTGATCAGGACGGTTATTTAACGGGTTATATCGAAAGAGAGAAGATAATGGATTCTTGTCCGTTATTTGTAGAAACTTTCGGTGGTATAAGGAGAAACTATCCTATTGACTTAGACGTACCCGTAGGCGAAACTTTCATACTGAAGATAAAGAATAAAGTCGCCGCAACTAACGCTTCCGCAAGCGGTTTTGTGGAGTATCAGATACGAACCTGAAGCTAAGTAGAGATAGGGAGAGAGAGAGAACAAAATGGTAAAAGACGCAAGGGTGGACGTCATATTACAGAGGATAAACGAAGATATAGGCAACGAGATAGATGTAGAGCCTACGCATATCCGAAGGTATGGCGTCAACAACATTTTTCAGAGGGTTTTTTCGTACTTATTAGGCTGGAAGGCGGACGGCAAGCCGGTGAAATTAGCGGCAACGATGGCGGGTGTACTAAAAACGGCGGCAACGGGCGCGGGCTTAGAAGCTATGGAGCGTAACCCTACTTCGGATACGGACGGCTGGATCACTATTGTAGCAGCCGTGATAAAGACCGAGACTTTTAGCGAGGTTATGAGTGTAGTGGACATAATGACTAAGAGCAACGAGCTTTACGTACAATTAAGCGCGGACGGTATAACGTTTCAGGGAAAGAAGTTGTTGAGAGGCGATATAAACCACATGAAGAGCGTGGATTTTAGCTGTAAAAGCGTTAGGATCATAAATGTGGATCAAACCGGCGCTAATGATGGAAGCTATGAAGTAGTAGGATATAAGTGAAGTGGTGACCAAAAATGAACATAGATACCTTCTTAATAGCTCTGAAAGTAAGCAATATCACCGTTGACGAAGCTTTCGCGGTGGGTGCGATACCGGACTTATCAGCCGCTAAAATAACAAGCGGCGATATAGCGGCGGCGAGAATGTCAACGAATATTGTAGCTGCGATAGCCGGGCTTGACCCGATATTGACAAGTGTATCGTTTGACGGTGCGGACGTTATAAAAAGAACGGTTAGTAATGCGTCTTTGCGTATAATGGGCGGAACAACAATCTCAGACGGGGCATATATGCTTCTGATTGGTGGCACTCATCCAACATTAGCGGGAAACGCTTATGTTTATCTCGGAAATAAAACTGCCGGGGAAACGCCTGCAAGCGAGTATAGAATTTATTACCTTGCAGATGGAGCCGAATACCTTATATATACAGTGGACAAAGACGGTAATATCACCTCCGTAGGCACGGTTGACGGGCGTGACGTTGCGGCGGACGGTGCAACACTTGACGCTCACGGGGCGGCTAATCATACTGATAGAACGCGGAAAATATGGATACCCTGTACCTTCGGAACAGATGGATTAACGATGCCTTTAGGCGATTATGTGGTTGCTGCACTTGCGGACGCTGCGACTAAGGATGGAGGCGCTAATTTTTGCGTGCCCAGCGATTATGTTTCTGGCGGAATAATAAAAGCCGTTGTTGTTCCTGTTGCGAATGGAGACATAAGAGCAGATATATTTTCTGATTTTGCGGGTAACAACGAAGGCTCAGGAACACATGATGTAAATACCGCTACATTTACCGAAACAGTTGTAGCAAACAATATAGAGGTTTTAGGAACGTCTTTAACATTAACAGATTTAGCTGTAAACGATATTGTAGGGCTCAAATTTAGACGCTATGGTGCCGCCGCTGAAGATACTATTACCGATATCGTTCATTTCATAGGTTTTATGTTCGAGTACACGGCGGATATGTAAAGGGAGGAAAAAACTAAAATGCAACTATGGAAATACACGGATGATGTAGTAGTATTCCTTGTGTTAGGAGTATGGGCTTTTGGAAAGGTTATATGTATAATACGTGGAGAAGACGGAAGCCAAATAGTAGAAGATACCTACATGATGTTAGCGTTAGGATACGCTTTCGGTAACATAGTGCAAAAATCAAAGTTACAAGTAGGAGCTTAATTTATGTATATACTAAAAAAAATAGGAGGTGAAAAAAAGTATGGTAGACGATACCTTTGCTTTTCAGATACAAAACCTAACCGAGCCTATGTTCGATATTACCGGTGGTAGTTTAATGACTCTGGACATGAACCCGCTTATGGATTTAGTAGAAAACGGTATTGTTGCTTGTAATACATATCCCGTTGTAATTGTAATTAACGTTACCAACACGGGAGAGCTTATGGGCATGAAGAATATTGTTTTAAAGGATGGTTTGGGAGCTATCTTAGAAACAATACCGCTGGAAATACTCGGTGGAGGAGCACAGGAGGCATGGTTCACGAACACCGGAGCCGGTTATAATGTTGCTGAAGGGACTACAGAGGGTTTTACTGTGGAGGCGGGATAGAAGATTACTACTTCGCTATAAGCAACATGGCTGAACCTGAAGACTATCAGGACTTGAAGAAAGAGGTAAAAAGGCTACGTAACGCCTCTTTAATATACCGGGTAACCTGTAATAGTAGTATGTTTAATGATGAGTAGCTTAGCTTTTTAGCTACTTTATATTTTTTCTAACGTAAAATGGGTGTATGGGAAGATATTAAGGACTTAGTACGTGATCTGATATACGAGATCACTAATCCTATTTGGGATTATGCTTAC
>JAUWPM010000010.1 GCA_030611585.1 Methanosarcinales archaeon
ATGGAGAATATCGTAGAGGGAATGGAACGGATAGAGAAAATGTTCTGAGTGAAGTATTTTTTAAACTTTTCAAACACTTCTCTTTTCCCACCCATTTTTCCCCTTACGTCCCTCCAGCGCCCCCCTTTGGCGCTAAGGTATGGTTAAAAGGAAGTTCCATATAAGATTTGCGTAAGCTACGAATTGATTCGTGGGTATCATTCACTCAATCTTTTCTGTCCTTTTTCCTTCCGTAATATTCTATAATGAATACGACCAGTATCACGAACAGAGAACCAAAGAGAAACCATAAACCGGGATGTGCGAAGATATCGAATCCCAGAGCTGTATCTATATCTAATATCCCTTCTGGTGGTGCCATCGGCATGGGTGGTGCTGTTGCTGGTATCACCGTAGGCATCGGCGTAGGAGCTGGTATTGGTGCGGGGAAACCACCGCCCTTTTCAGGTATTGACCTCGTAACTTCGCCAATTGTCGGACTTTTTATCTTCATCGTAAAAAATTCTATCGCGCCAGAGCCCACCACCGCAAAGAATATTACCGTCATGTATCGCTTCAATGCTGCGATAACATCTCTTCTACCCGTCTTTTCAGGAACGATGACAATATATTTACGCTGCGGCGCGTATATCCTCACGGGCTTCATCTTCTCGCTGTATTTCGTTCGCTCTACCTTCACCAGTCCCGCATCGTTGAGCTTGTCAAGATTGTACTGAACGGTGCTTAAAGGAATGCCGAGTTTCTCCGCGATTTGCGATGCCGAAAGTGATTGCGATGCGATAGCCTCTAAAACGTTCCGTGCAGTATCGTTAGAAATAATCTGGGATAGCTTCTTGGAGTTTCTGTCGTTTAAAGGTAGGATTAATAGTTTTTCATCCTCGGTATTCGCATTTTCATTCATTCCGTTATTGTTTGCGTTCGAAACCATCGGTCTTACTTTTGTTCTGCCGGATTTAAAAGGTATCTATAACTTCAACTCAATTCGTAGCTATCGAAAATGATATAAACGATGAGAAACGATGGGTTTTGCAGGTAGGTAATAAAATAAAAATGGAGAGATACACCAAAATAGCGGCTGTCGTTGTGCTCTGTGTATTAGCAGCGTCAGCGGGCTTTTTCGCCTCTCCGTTATCGAATTTAAAGGGACCAAGCGATTATTCACAGCAGGATGGATATCCGACATTAGGTGGGGGGGGATTTCCGCTACCACCAACGCCGCCAACGCCAATACCGACACCTGCGCCAGAAGCAGCAATGCCCAGATATGCGGAGAAAACGGTGTCGGTGGGAACGTCTGGATCACAATATGTGGATACAGATACAGAGCGGAAGATAATCCAGAAGGCTTCATTGAGTATAGAAGTAGAAGACTTCCAATCGAGTTCTGACACACTTACAGAAATAGTAGAACGTTTGGGTGGTTTTGTTTCTGATTCTTACTCCTATGTTACGGATACCGGGCATAAGCGGGGCGAGATTACGCTCCGGGTGCCATCGGATAGGTTTCTATCGCTTATCGGCGAAATAGAGCAGATTGGTACCGTAAAGTCCAAACACGTCTCGGGCGAAGACGTTACGGAAGAATACATTGATTTGACGGCGAGGCTTAACAATTCCGAGCGGCAGGAGAAGCGGTTATTGGAGATTCTGGATATGGCTAATAATACAAAGGAAGTTCTTGAAGTTGAACGTGAAATATGGCGTGTAAGGGGGGAGATCGAACGACTTACCGGGCGGATAAACTATCTTGATAACCGTGTGGAGCTTGCCACAATCTCCGTTTCGTTGTACGAGCCGGAGCCGATAACGCATAGCTGGGGAATAAGGGATACTTTTCGCGATGCGTTCGAAGCATTCGTATCGGTGATACGGGGACTTATAATCCTCGTTGGATACGCATTGCCACTATTAATTCTGGTTGGTCTCGGCTGGCTCGTCAAATCCAGGTTGATGCCAGGATTGCGGAGGAAAAGAGAAGGTAAATAAAAATACAAAACCACAAGATTGCACAGATTTTCACGAGAAAATAGACCAAAAAGAATAAATCCGCGTAAATCAGTGTAAATCTGTGTCTTAAAGAGAATTACGGCCGTTATACTTTATATACAATGAAAAGGAAAGAAATGCATGGACTTGGTTTAGTAGTAGTGAGTTTAGCGTTAGTGGTCGTCCTCATAGGAGCAGTGAGCTACATTGTTCTTCTATCGGACGAGACTTTTAAATTGAGTCAAAATGAAGTTGCGCCACAACCACCGATACCTGCTATTCCTCCCTATTCGGATGTGCAAGTACTAACAGAAGAGGAGAAGTCAACGGCAATTGATTTTGCTGTAAACGACCCGGAGGTAAAGGAATGGTTGGGTAAGGGATACGAGATTTATGAAGTGGTTCCTTTAGTGGAAAGCGGCGGTATGTGCATGGTTTATATTCTCACGGAGGAGCAGAAACTACCGTGGGTTCTTGGCATTACCATTGGCGTGCCTGTGGATTTGACTCAGGAGGAAGCGCAAGGGTATTCCATTAATTACGATTTGAAATTAGCCTCCTTGACGGATACACAAAAGGAGGACGTATTGAGAATAGCCTTAGCCGATCCCGACGTGTTGGAAATGATCGGTGATAAAGACTATGAAATACAGGATGTAGGGGTTGAGTACTGGGAGAGCAGCTCCGGGGGCAAATGCTCGTTCCACGCATATCCGGCAGTTAGCATAAATGTAAATCATGACCTCAGACTCCCTGGAATTTTTGCAATTGTATACGTGGATTTAGAGAGTGAAGAGGTTGTCAAGATAGTCTTCAACCCACGAAAGTCGCTACCACCAAGAGACGGGCAATCTACGGAGATAGAGCCCACTAAAGAAGTGCCTACGATGACGGACATCCCACATTTAAATTTGACACCACAACCCGGTGAATGCTTCACTTACAAGGGGAACAAATCCCAAATACTTCTAAACGATTCTCGCCTAAAATATTGTTTCTTAGAACTAAAAGATATTTGCCCTCCCAATGCAGCTACCGTAGGGGATCCTGGTATTGTAATCACTGGAACTATTAAAAATGAGTACGATAGAGATTATTTCGTATGCATGGCGGCACATGCTTTTAATTCGGAAGGAGAGCGGATTGGACACAGTATTGATCCGGGTCCGGTATGTGGCATGATTGCTCCTTATGTTAAGTGCGGACAAACAGGTAATTTCGAGCTGCACTTGAAGTATAGAGCGGATATTGAGCGTATTGAGCTTTTTGTCGGATGTGTGAGTGAAATACCACCACCATAGGACGGAAATTGGCCATGTTAAAAGAAAGGAGGTATAATAAAAATAAATTATGATGGAAAAATGGAAATTGGGTGCGATAATAGGCGCAGTGTGGGGTTTGTTAGGGATTATATTCTTTCATATAATAGTACCACACGTGTGGGAGTTGTATCCCTCTGAATATACCATGATTCTACTCTGTCTTGGAGGAATTGTTTTCCTTCCATTTCTCGTGTTTGTTATAACGACATTTTTTCCATTAAATACCATATTTCCAAATATACCAATCGGGTCGTTTGTTTTGCTTATGTTTCTCGGCTACGGGGCTTTAATCGGAGCGGTAATTGGATATTTGGTTGATAAATACAGGAGAAGGAGATAACTATGATGAAGACCAAAAAATCACTTTTAAGGATATTGAAAGTATCAAACATATATGGTGGTATCCTTAGCCTTCTCATAGCAGGTGCATATTTTTTCTTTACGATTGGCTTTCCGGGTACCTTTAGATATTTGCCGATTCAAGCTGCCCTTTTGCCTCCTGGAATCATTTTGGTCACAGTGTTTTCCTATCTGCACTTGAGTTACTATGGGAAAGCATCAGACGAAGTTGTATGTCCTATTTCGATAGGAGTAATCATAACTTTGATGTGTCTAAGCCCGGGATTAATTTTTATTGCCCTTTTCGTAATACCTTGCTTGCGTTACGGACAAATTCCACCTTTATTGAATCCATTTTTTGGTATTCCATTTATTCTGGGAAGTATTGGCTTAGTCTTGGGCGTTCTCTCTGTATTTGCCATATCAAGGATTAACAAAAGGGAGGTCCCTGGTGAATTGGGATTAAAACTAAAGAGGTGGAAGATAAAAGGACTGCAACTTAGCGCGGTGATTTTAATAATGGGTGTTATTGTCACGGGCGTTTCCATATCGTTGGGTACAGTGGGAAAAACGGTAATTAGCTATGAGATAACGCTTGACACAGGCACATCGGAAGAAACAACGTTTTTTCTGCCCGTACCCATAGACGAATCAATTGGAGAAGTTGCAGAGGTGATGAATGAGTTAAAAGTGGTTGATGGAACCGCGGATTGGAAAATCGTAGACACGGAACATGGAAAGGCATTAGAAGTCCACACAAAAGGGAAATGCGTTTTGTCCGCGGAAAAGGAATGTGGATATAAAGGCTGGGAGGAAGGGGATGAGTGGTTGCACAGCCACAATTTCAGCATGTTCCAGGGGATAAACAAAACAAAGAGATGGGGAACGGTTTATGAAGTATGGGTCTTTGCTTCAACTGCAGGTGCAACCTTACGCATTGATTTAGCGATGGATGACGGGACAAGCAATATCTTAAGCTACATTAGTGTTGGCTCAACTCCTACTGATCCTTTCACCTATGAAGTTCCTTTAAATGAGGGCTGGCAAACGGTCAAGTTGGCACGTAGCTTGCTGTGCTATGATTGAGCATAACTTCAACTTGATTCGTAGCTATCGAAAATCTTATTACAAGTGCTAAGCAAAAATAAGAGTTGCAGGAGAAAAAAAATGAAGGAAGTTGGAATAGCACTCATAGCTGTTATGCTTCTTATCTTTGCATGCATAGCAAGTACGGGTAGTGTAGCAGCATACGATAAAAGTAATTCTATCACTCAAAAACCCGTTATTTCGGTGCGTTCGAGCGTGTTCGAAGGAGAAAAGGATATGACGATATACAGTAGTGGAAGAGTTACGTCGCGTGAGTATCATATCTACCCCAACTCCAAAAGAATTAAAATTAGAGAAGGGAACGTTTCAGAAGAGGAAATTGATGCCCTTTTAGAACTTTTCTCAAATCTCACGGAGTATGAATATACCGTTAATCTGAGTGAAAATACAGAACACATATTCGAGCTTTTTGGCAATGCGGAAATTTCATGCAAACCATTGAATAAAACACTGAGCTTGAGACTGAGACCTCCTTCATTTCCCGAACCAGAAACGGCTACACCAACGGCAAAAGAAATCGTGAAAAGAATTGATAAGATATATGCAGGGGCTGAAATTTCCGAGATAAGAGAAGAAATTGCTGGCCCTTATGGCATCGCTTTAAACCTTGAGCCTTACGCGGAGAGCTATTGTGTGAATCAGGTAATAACATTCAATGCTTCTCTAACATGGTTACCATTTACAAACAGAACTAAAAGCCATGATAAAACACTTCGTTACTCATACACTTTAGCTGATGATTATACAGTAGAATGGGACTTTGGCGACGGAAGTAAGGGCTATGGTGAAATAGTCCGTCATTCATACTCTTCACCCGGCAATTACAGGGTAAAATTGAGGGTGAACACTGCAAGAGGTGGAGTTGAGATACATGGAACTGAGCTGTATAGAACAATAAATATCACATGCTCCACACCTACTCCCACACGGGTTCCGGCGGTTCCGGGATTTGAGGCGGTATTCACAATCGCTGGATTGTTAGCAGTTGCATATCTCTTGAGGAGGAGGAACTGAATGAAACACGAAAGAATGAAGAAAAAGAGATTTGCAACAGGAGTTTTATTATTTATTATAGTATTACTCATCATTTGGACTGCTTTACCCTGGATAGAATATTCTATTGCTTATGATAGGGGAATGGAATACGCTGATAAAGGAACGAGTTTAATCGGGCATGTATTAAATGTTAATAATTATGATGAGGCAGCAAGGTTAAGCTATTGTGCATCCAGGAATTTCTCGCTTGCTTGCTCCGAGTTTGAAGAAGCAGCGGAGATAGCTAAAGATAATCCTGTTAGAGTGCATTTTGTCGAGTCTATATACCAGCTTCCTATGAACGAAAGAGCAGGAGCAGAAGAAATCGCTAATAGGTCATTACGCTGCTCAGAGCTTGCTTTAGCTATATGTGATGAGATCAAATACCTGAAGGAGGGCAAATACACAGGTGAGGAGGAATACCTAAAGGAGGAAATATCACGGCTTATCTTTTCAATCCTGTTGGACTCACCATGCAGATCCATATAGCAGCTATGGAAAATTTTACAAATACAAAAATTTACTCATGCTTATGATGAAAAATAAAAGGTTAGTTTAGGGTATTTTTGCGGTATGTATTTTAGCCATTGCAGGAGTTAGCCTGTTTTATTATCTAAATAATCAGGATTTCACAATAGCTTGGAAATTACCGTTTATACAAGAACGAGAAGACTGGCAACCAGCAGTAGATAAAACGAATCATAGCGAATATATAATAATCAAAAAATCGTTAGGCCCTGTAAAAGGAGAATTTGTCCATTATATTCCACCCGGTTCGATCATTTATCATTCTAACGATGGTATAACAACGGTTTACACACCAGGGGGTAAAGTCATACTAAAAGCGAAGGATTCCGAAGCGGCTAAGCTCCCAGTACCGGGCCCGACAGATTATCTTCCGGCGACACATGTCTATCAAGTACCATCTGGCTCACATATTTCTACAGAGCCATTTGAGTTCCAAACAGAGGATAGAGGACTGATATCAACAAAAGAAGCAAAGATGACCTATAAAAATGGGCAGGTTGTACTCACCGTAATAAAAGAAAAGAGCATAAAAGATGCGATAATTCAGTTATTTAATCCCCGGATTTGGATGGAGAATTTGGAGAATTTATTTGACTGGATATATCGTTGGTGGAGGACAATGTGAAGCGATATGAGGAGCGCTGTGCTCTTTTTAGAGGAGAGTAAATATTCAAAAAGGAAAAATGGTGAAAATGAATAACAAAAAAACTTTAAAGGATATTGGAATATCTAACATAGGGGGTGTGTAAAATATTAGGGGTTTCTACGGCAATGATAGGGGCTTTTCTTATGTTTTTCAATATTCTCCTTTTAATCGGATCTTTGGGCATGTTTTATGTCCCATTTTTAGTTGGGGTCTTAGCTATTTGCTTAGGTATCTGGCATGAGAGGAAGAAAAAGGTGGAGAGAAAGGGAAGGGGGTGGAAATATCTCATGTTTTCTGTAATAGGTATTCTCTCTCTCTTTGCTGGTTTCTACTTAGGGGATGAAATGCATCTTGGTTATGTAATTTTCAAAGCTACCGGAGGGCCTTTAACAATATTTCCATTCGCTTTGATAATTTATGCTCTTTTATTCTCTATTGGATTATATATATCGAGGGAGCGCTCACCTGGTTTCGTATTAAAAGTATTTGGCATCTCATTTCTTTTTCTCTTCTTAACCTTTTACGGTATAATGGCCTATGGTGCCCACGAGCATTATTATGCGAAGGCTATAAGTGTTCATAAATTGAGCGGCGCACCGAGTGACTGTCTTAATTTGACAGCGGAGGAATTGGAGAGAAATCCACCTCTTAAAGAGGCAATATTGCAGGCAGAAGAGAATAATATAGGTGTCGTAAGCTTGTATCCTAAAAAATGGCAGCGTATAGAAGCTTCTCTTAGCCGAGGAGCTTTGCATGCAATTAAAATCGGTGACGAATATTATAAGATTCAGTTTAGGTGCAGTTTAGCATCTCAGAAACTACACGAGGTGCCGAGGGGATATGTCACTGTGACCAATGAGGAATTAGATGACTATCCAATTCTCAAAAGAGGAAAAGAGCTTGCAGATAAATTCGCAGATAGAGGGAAGCCTTTTGAGATGAGCATAAGTCTCGATGAATGGTTAAGAATAGAAGATTTTCTTGACAAAAAGGGCTTACGAACGATTGAAATTAGTGGAGAGTATTATGAATTTGAGCTTATAAGTAATTTAATAGTTCAAAAATACTACGTAAATATAACCGAAGAGGAATTGGCGGAATATCCAGCTCTTAAAGAGGTGATAGAACTCGCAAATAAAAGCGAAAATGGTCGAGCGGGTTTAAAAGTGCATCCTGATGAATGGGGGAGAATTGGAGTTTTTCTCGATGAAAAGGGCTCACGCAACATCAAAGTCGGTGATGAATACTATGAAGTTGGGTTTATATGTGCGTGAATGAAGATATTTTTTAGAGGATGAAATGGAGAAAAATAAATTAATCAGGACGATAGTCATGCCAGTATCAGTTGCCGCTCTGGTTGTATTATTATTTTTAATACGTGACCAAACTGCTTTTATTTTTGTTCTTCCAGCAGTTCCAATTATTTATGGCTGTATAACAAAGGAGAAAATTGGAGCTATATTAATAGGAGTATTGCCATTCGCAGGACTTTCTATTATAGCCTTCTATACAGCTTATTTTGGTTTTAGTAGCTCTATCTATTATAAGAGATGGTTAGTCGATGCAATTCCTTTTTGGCTTTCTTTAACTATAATTCTTGGTTTAGAAGGTTATTTTGCATCAAGAAGAGAAATTTTATCCGTTTCGATTGCGATTTGCTTGTATATACTATGGTTCAGAATTTTTCTTTTAGGTGTTAATTGAGGTGATAGTATGAAAAGAAAAGTTATAGCGGAGTTTTTAATCCTGATTTTGGTTATCTCTGCCATACTGTATCTATCACTCTTTCCGGTGGAAATGCCACGCCATCTTGGAAAAGAAGAGGTGATGTCAGAATGGTGCGGGGTGCTTTTTGTTGAGAACCTTCCTGACCCTCATACGACAAGTGAGCGTGCACAGGCTCAAGCATCCTTACACCTTACCTTCAATGAAAATGGCAGTATATGCTACCGCTATCCTTTCATCCTTGACCTTGTGCGTGATGAAAATTTCAGACCTGTTAATCCGTGTCCAGAGCTCTCGTCGCAGGAAGGGCTTCTACTACAGGGAGATGAGAAAGAGGTTTACGGATTTGAACTCTCGTTTCAAAAAGTAGAAACGGCGCCTGGTGTTCCGATTGAGGGAGAATGGTATAGGTTAGTGATAATCAAGAAGGGAATATGGGGCGTAGTCTTTTCATCGGACAGGTGTTTGTTTAGTATGGATGTAGATACACAATTAGAAGATGACTTGAATAAAGGGGTCATCTCAGAAGGATTGAAGAATGAGTTTAAAACTAAAAAAGAAATTACACTTTCTCAAAATGCCTATCTTAAAAAAGAAAAGGATAATAAATGGAGGATTAGCGATGGACGGAAAATATTTATTATCAAAAAAGAAGATAAAAAGCTAAATATTTACTCGGACTACTCTTTAATCATCGTCAGGAGATTTGAGGATAATTGCATACAATTTTACCTGATGCCGCTTGAGGATCTTGGGGAAATCACGAAAAAATACAACCTTAGCGAAAAGGATGTAAATTATATTGACGGAAATCATGTATATTTATGGGATAAGAAGTTACTTATCCTATGATTTTAATTGATATCTAAAAGGAAGTGAAACATGCACCTGGGAACAACAGAGGAATGAAAAGCAACGAGAAATACATGATGAAGAACAAAAAATCACTTTTGAGGATATTGAAGATCTCAAACCTATACGGAGGTCTCCTTAGCCTTATCACTGTAATCGCATATCTTCTGCTCATGTTTCTTTTCCCAGGCACTTTTAGATATTTGCCAATTCAAGTGGTTCTTCTGCCCACGGGAATCATATCGGTTACTGTGTTTTCCTGTCTGCACCCGAGTTACTACGAAATATTTAACATCCTAAGGTACAACGTTAAACCAGGACAGAGCAATGGTGACCATAGCCATAACCGGAAAAGTGCTTCGGATTCTACCGTTTAAAGAAGCAAAAAGTGGCGATGAACTAAGCATAGAGAACGCTTCAGTCCCCAAATCGCGAGCGGACGGTGAGAAGCGAGCACATGCAGGGAAATACGCGAGAATATCCGGAATCACTACGGATATTGATCCGTTACGTCATGCGCACGCCGTGAAGCTTACTGTATTAGCAGTTGCAAGACCTGAGAAAGGGCAGGTCTGCATCGCGGGCATAGACAACGGAAACGGCGAATGGATAAGACCGCAGGGCGTTTATGAGAGTGATATGGCTGATGTGCCACTATTTCAAAACCTCTGCGTCTCAACTCTACACGTTGATGCGTGGCGAGGCAGGCATCCAAGAAAGGAGGATAGATTCTTTGTTCACAGCACCGGCGTGGAGAAGGAACTGAATGCGGCGGAGCGAAAAGCATTTTTAGAACGGCACGTTGATGACTCCGTTGACGAGGTGTTCAAACACGGCGGCAGGAGTTTGGGCTTGATTAAGCCACTCCACATTACGCAGGTGTATGAAGAACGGGTGCGAACGAAAAAGGACGAGAAAAGTTATGTGCATTACATTCGGTTTAACTTCAAAGATGCTTCCGGCAGGGTGTACCGACGATGGTCATGCCGCTGCGCGGCGTTTTACAACGCCTGGAATGAGATGAAGAATAAGCATCGGTGGACGTACGGCTGGCGAATGCTCCGATACCTAAGGAAGAACGAGACGTATCTCGCCATTGGTCTTACATATTCGGATTATGGGGTTACCAAGCTGGAATATGGCGCGTATCCTATGATCGTTGGTGTGCATGTCATTCAGAATTAAACTAAACATTCAAACATTAGTTAATTTAAGGAAGTTGTGGAACCGATGGTAGGAAGGGAAGAATGCGGGATAGCAGGTATCGCTTTGACCGAAGGGAACGCCGCCTTGCCCATCTTTTACGCTCTCTACGCTTTACAACATCGGGGGCAGGAATCCGCGGGTATGGCTGTGTGTAGTAGCGCGAAAGACGGGGAAGGTAACGAGATACGTAGAATGGCGAAGGATACAGATATAAGGCTGATAAGAGGTATGGGATTTGTTTACGACGTTTTTACTGATCAACAATTAAAATCGCTGACCGGGAATATTGGCATAGGTCACGTCAGGTATTCCACGACGGGAGCGTCAAAGGTAGAAAATGCGGAGCCGTTACTCGTGAATTACAAGAAAGGTAAAATCGCCATTGCACATAACGGCAATCTCGTTAATACCGTGGGGTTAAGAAGAGAGCTGGAAAGAGAAGGCAGGATTTTTCATTCTGAGACTGATACGGAGGTGATAGCACAGTTACTTGCGAAGGAGCTGGTGCGACATGACCCGATAGAGGCAGTCAAGGAACTGATGAGGCGAGTGGTAGGCTCCTATTCGTTGGTTATCCTTGTGGATAAGACCTTAATAGCGGTTAGAGACCCTTTAGGCATTAAACCCTTATGTCTCGGTGAAATAAGAGACGGAGACGAAGAGATTGGTGAAGGCTACGTAATAGCATCAGAAAGTCCCGCGATAGACACCTTAGGGGGGAATTTTATAAGAGACATAAGACCCGGCGAGGTGCTGGTGATTACGCCCTCAGGGGATTTAGAAAGTTATCAATTGTATCGAGGTAAAAACACCGCTCATTGCGTTTTTGAATACATCTATTTTGCGAGGCCTGATTCGGTGATGGACGAAAGGCTGGTGTACGACGTGAGGATGAAGATAGGAGAGCGACTGGCAGAGGAGCACGGCGTGGAAGCGGACATTGTCTCACCGGTGCCGGATTCTGGCATCGCATTTGCAATCGGCTATGCGAAGCAGGCGGGGCTTGATTATATAGAGGGCTTTATAAAGAACCGGTACGTGGGAAGGACTTTTATCATGCCTGAGAAAGCGTCAAGAGATACTGCGGTGCGGCTGAAATTAAACGTTGTGCGAGCCAACGTAGAGGGAAAAAGGGTTGTTCTGGTGGACGACAGCATCGTGAGGGGAACTACGTCGAGGCGAATCGTGGATTATTTGAAGAAAAAAGGAGCGAAAGAGGTGCATCTGCGAATAGGCAGTCCACCAATAACAGCACCTTGCTACCTCGGCATTGATACGCCAACGAGGGATGAGTTATTGGCTTCAAATAGGACCATGGATGAGATTTGCAGGTTTTTACACGCCGATTCCATAGGCTATCTCAGTCTGGAAGGGTTGATAGATTCCGTGGGTATAGATGCGAACAACCTTTGCCTTGGCTGTCTGACCGAGAAGTATCCGGTTGAAATACCGGGTGAAGTGTGCATCGCGAGACAGTTGAAATTGACGCACTTTTAAATGGCAATACAACACAACAATGAAGATAGGCGTAATTGCGATACAGGGAGACGCAGAGGAGCACGTCATCGCATTGGAGAAGACTTTAGCGGAGAGGCACGAGAAAGGAGCGGTGGTGAGGATAAAGCATCGGGGAGTGGTGGGTTCATGCGACGCCATTGTAATACCGGGTGGTGAAAGCACAACGATAGGTCGGCTGATGGAGCACGAGGGCATCCTTCCGGAGCTAAAAGAAGCCGCAGAAGCGGGGAAGCCTATTTTGGGCACCTGTGCGGGAATGGTGTTGCTTGCAAAGGAAGGGGATGAAGAAGTTGCAAAGACCGGGCAGCCACTGCTCGGTTTGATGGATGTAAGAGTGAAGAGGAACGCATTTGGCAGACAAAAGGAATCCTTTGAAGTGCCGTTAAAGATGAGCGTTTTTGATGTGCCTTTCCCTGCGGTCTTCATTAGAGCACCTGCTATAACCCAGGCAGCGGAGAATGTGGAGATATTAGCAACTTTCGAGGGGCGTATAGTAGCCGCTAAGCAAAAGAATTTGGTAGCACTTTCTTTTCATCCCGAACTCACCGAAGACCGAAGAATTCATCATTATTTCCTTGACTTAGACTCAGACTTAGGCAAATAGGCGGAGGCTACAAGAACAAAAGCTTTTATATATATGAATCCAGAGAAGAAATATGCATAAATCGGTTACAATTCAAGACGTATACGATGCACTGAAGAGAATGGAAGAGAAGATGGTTACACGAGGAGAGATCGAAGCACTCGTTGATTCCGTCGAAATTCTTAGTAATCCAAAAACGATGGAAGCACTCCGTAAAAGCGACCAAGATATTGAAGCAGGTAGAGTTAAGGAAGTTACTTCTGTTGATGATTTGCTTGCTGAACTGCGAACATGACCTGGGTAATAAAGCGAACAGACACTTTTCTGGCATCTCTCAAAACTATCAAAAAGAACAAGAAAGCTCTCGAAGAACTTGATAAGAAAATCAAACGGTTACAAGAAGACCCTTTACATGTCGGTGGTTGGCTTTCAGGTGAGTTACACGGTAAGAAGTCAACAAGAATAACAAAGAAATATCGCATCATCTTTACACCTCACGAAACAGAAAAAGTGGTTTATCTCAACTGGATTGACCATCGAAAGCATGTGTACTAACTTCAGCGATTTATACGCCCTTCACAAATAATAATACTTCCCCTTCTTCTTCTGTTCTCGGTCCTTCGCCGACCCGATCTTGTTTATCCGTGGTCGTAGCGTGCTTTCATCGCGCCTGAAGGTTACACCCAACTCTTTCAAGAACAAATTCATGCCCTCTCGCATCTCAAAACAACCTTTTATCTCTCCGCGCACCCCTGGCTTGCCGTCGAACACCATCAACCGATCACTCAACAAATCTATCAGATAGATGTCATGGTCAACAATCAGCATTGCTACCGATCTTCGTTCCGCATACCGCCGTAACGCCTTTATCAACCGCACCTTCTGCTCCACGTCGAGATGTGCAGACGGCTCGTCTAGCATGTACAACGATGCGTCCTGGCACAGACACGCAGCGATCACCACGCTTTGTAATTCACCGCCGCTGAGCTCTTTTACGTTCTTCTCCTCTATCTCCGGTATTCCCAGCGGGCGTACCACGTCAACAATATCGGCGTCTGTTAACCCGCCGTCTTTGAGCGAATAAAGGAGTTCCTTTACCTTCATATCCAACTCGCCCTTTACCTTTATATACTGCGGCTTGTACGAAACGGTAACGTCAAACGATACGCTCCCGGTTGTCGGCTCTGTATCGCCTGCCAGGACTCTCACAAACGTGCTTTTACCAATTGCATTTCGCCCGACTACGCCCAACACTTCGCCCTCGTCTATACTCCCCGGATTCGCCTCTAATACAAAGCCATCCTCGCCATAGCTCTTCTCGAAGCCGTCATATTCGATAAAAACACTTCGTTCCTCTCGCTTCTCACGCGGTGGGTGGGCAGTGAATTCTATCGGTTTATCCCGTATCCGAACGTTCTCCGCATGCAGGAACCCACTCAAATATTCGTTTATGCCTCTGCTCGTGCTCTTTGGCAGGGTCACTACACCATACCCCCCGGGCTCGCCGTAGAGCAGATGCACATAATCCGCAAGCATGTCCAGGATAGCGAGGTCGTGCTCCACCACAACCACCGCCTTAGCCTCCAAAACTGTCCTTATTCCCTTTGCCACCTGCACACGCTGATAAATGTCCATATACGGCGTTATCTCGTCTAAGAAGTAAAAATCAGCATCCCGTATCATACACGCTATTATCGCAACCCGTTGCAGTTCGCCGCCGCTGAGCTCTTTTATACCCGTATCCATCGCCGATTCGAGTTCAAAAGCCGTTACAAGCCCTTTCGATTCACCCGTCTCGTCCGTGCTTTCCAGCAACTCGGACACGGTGCCATCGAAGAACTTCGGTATCGCATCAACGTATTGCGGCTTATATGAAACCTTAACTTTCCCTTTTGATAATTTATCAAAATAATTCTGTAACTCTGACCCCGCATACTGCTTTATTATCTCGTTCCAACGCACGTCTGCATCTACGTTGCCGAGATTCGGAACTTGCAACCCCGATAATATTTTTATTGCCGTGCTCTTCCCTATCCCATTCTCACCCAACAACCCGGTTATCTTCCCTGCTTTTGGAATTGGCATTCCATAAAGAACGAACCCGTTTTCACCATACCGATGCGCCTCTTCGCCCTTCAACTCCTCGGGCAAGCCAATGATAGAAATGGCTGAGAACGGGCATTTCTTTATACATATCCCGCAGCCCTCGCACAATTCCTCTGATATTATCGGCTTGCCATCCTCGCCCAGAACTACCGTCTCCTCGCCGGTACGCACCATTGGGCAATACTTTATGCATTCGTACATGCACTTCTTCGGCTGGCACTTGTCCTTCTTCACTATCGCTATCCGCATTTTAACGTTTTCTCATATTCTTATTTTCGTGCTCGCAAAAGGATTTTTTGTCTATTTTAACGACACAATCTCAAGCATTTCGGCATGAACCCCGGGCTCCAAAGCAGCAATAAGTGAAACATTGTGCGTTCTTCCTACTTCGGTTCCAAACTCTTTGCCTTTTAAATCCGTTATAATGCCTCCCGCCTCTTTCAGAATCAACGAGGCACCGGCAATGTCATAGCCGTTTACCAGGTCCCGCACGTCTATTACCGCATCCAGAGCACCTTCGGCGACTAAGCAGATCTCTAAGGCTATGCTGCCCAGCACGCGAATGACCATCTTCTTCGTCCCCGTTAGAAATTGCAGCATCGCATCCGGTATCGAATCCGCACCGTAGGTGTAGATAGAGAATGCGCGTTTCGTCTTTCCCCTTATTTCACGAGGTAGCAGCGTGCCATCTACCCATGCGTGTTCACCCTTCACCGCGTAATAGGTCTTCCCGTAGATGGTCGCAACCACACTCGCTTGTACATCCTCAAAAGTAATATGCTTCACGTTCGGTGAATACGCAATCGAGGAGCAGAAGAACGGAATGCCCAGGGTGGCATTGGTAGACCCGTCTATCGGGTCAAAGATGAGTGTGAATTCCGGCTCGCCACCTTTGGGATACACGTGGTCGCCTAATTCCTCGGATATTATCCGCGCACATCGGTCACGACTGTGCAAAGCATTCTCTAACGCTTCCTCCGCAAACAGGTCTATTTTTCTCGTTACGTCCTGTGCTCTTATCTTTATTACCTCGCCGTGGTCTTCGGTCTCCGAAATGTAGGTTCTTATAGAATCTCGTATCTCTGACGAAATCTCTAACAGTTCTTCGATGTCCATTTTCTCTTCTCTATTCCTTTTTGATTGTTTAAGTATGAGAATACTTTATGTCGCATTGCATTTATCCCTTGATGGTTTAGCTCTAACAATGCCCCAACAGCTTTAGGGAGTCCCCCTTCTCAAATCCGAAAAAGCTCGATCTCGAACAGCTTAGGCCAGTATTTCCCGGTTACGAAGAGTCGGTCATGCTTTGCGTCGTAGGCAATACCATTGAGAACATCAACCGGCTGCGAGCGGTCCTTTTCACTTAACAGCCCTTCGAGATCAATCCATCCGACAACTTGCCCTGTTTCCGGTGTGATCCTTGCAATGCGGTTGGTCGGCCAAACATTAGTGTATATCTCTCCTTTGACATATTCAAGTTCGTTGAGATGGGTAATGGGCACGCCCCTGTCGCGGACTTCGATTCGTCCGAGTTCCTCGAATGTATCAGGATCCAAAAAATGCAGCGTTGAGGTTCCATCGCTCATGATCAGGCGCTTTTCGTCATGAGTGATTCCCCAGCCTTCTGTTTGATATGCGAATTCCCCGAGTAGAAGGAAGCTGTCCTTATCGTAGACAAAGCCGACCCCCGACCGCCAGGTCAGTTGAATTATTTTATCTTCCCTAAGAGTCACGCCCTCGCCAAAGAATTTGGCTGGCAGATGATATGCCTTCAAGACTCCTCCTGTTTCCAATTCGACTTTACGCAGCGTTGATTCTCCGCAAATGCCTGTTCCTTCATACAGAAAGCCATCATCAAAGATTAATCCTTGGGTGAAGGCATTTCGGTCGTGAGGGTAAGCGTTGATTATTTTGTAGCCGTAAACGGGAGTAACGTCTGGTGGGCTTGGTATTGGTGTTGAGGTAGGCGGAGGTGCTTCTCTTTCAACGCATCCTGCAAACATCGCTACCGCTAAGGTTACAACTACAATCACAACAGCAGCAATTCCTATTCCAAGTTTCTTGTTCAATTTTCCATTCCCTCTTTATATATTTTATTTTAAGTACAACACAACAAAATTTCAAACTTGCGGTGGTTTTTTATGTTACCTAATCCTAAATGGAACGTAAAGGGTTAAATTAAAGAGTGGGGTCGATAAAAAGGGATGAATAGTGGAATATTTGAGGAGATGAGTGTTTCACATAGAGGGAGGTATATGCGAAGTATTGCGATATCCAGAAGTTATACACGATCTCTGGCAAGAGGTGAACAGTAATGGTAAATTTCACAAAGAAAAGATTCATTAAATTCTATTTAGGCGATAAGGGGATTCGTACCCACATAGACGCGCTTCATGCAGCACCCCCTAAATCTGACAAATATACTGGTGAAATTGCAGAAGGCGTAATTAAGAAGATAAATTGTCACGGCATTATTGCTACAGTTTCAAAAACTATTGCAGATTTAAACAGGCTTCCCAATCAGAAAAATGAGGACGCTATTAAAGAGTATAGGCAAACCATAAGAGGTATATTGGAATACATAGATATTCTCGACGATAATGATAAATTGATTAAACCTTATCTGCACTTAGCAATACATGGGATAAGAAACACAGTTCACGGACCACTATCTATTGAAATTGGAACTCGATCAGGTAAAACATGTTCGCCAGAAGTTAAAGACTGGTTTATTGAGAAGCTTAAAGGATGTGACTGGGAAATACAAATAGATAAAAAGAAGATTGGAGACCGTTCTAAAATAGTTCATAGATGGGGCGACAAAAGTGGTTCATACTATTTTGGATACGGAAGTAACTTTAATACTTTCCAAATAGAAATTAGTAGAATGCTAAGAGAGAATCATCAAGATGAATTAATCGACATATTTAGGGATATAATCATCAGTTTCAATGAGACATTTAAATGAACGGCAGAGACAGCGTAAGAGGTGAAAAATGGAAGTATCTGTGGTTCATTTAATCGTACAAATTCTCATCGCTATTGGTACTGTGGCGGTTTCAATACTTGCCATTTGGGGTGACAAGGTTCAGGCTTGTAAAGTGAGTGAATAGAAAGATTTATAAGGATCGAAAAACAGAATGAATATCAGAAGTGGGAAGGCGAAAAATGGCTAATCATTGCTCGAAATGCGGTAAAAAATTAGGTATTCTGTCTGCTAAATACAAGGCTGAAGATGGCACTGTTATGTGTGCTTCTTGTCTCAAAAAGTGGAAAGATGAGCAAGAAGAAAAAAAGCGAGCAATTATAAGGGAGCAGGAAGAAAAATATCGGAAAATTATGAAGGAGGTTATTTCTAAATACCTCGCGGACAAGGATCCTGAAATACCCTACATTAGTAGGATTTGTTGTGAAGCTTATTGGTTTGCGTCTTTCTTGGGGATAACTAGAATAAAACACATATCTTACGCTGATGACTATGAAGCCATTAATCATGAAGCCATTAATCGAATTGTTCTAGATAAAACTATCAAAGAACGCCCGGAATGTGCAGGGATTATTCTGAATAATATGGACTCTTGGTTTCTGGTGCACTTTAGTCGCAGAACAACCTCATTGAGGATTTTTTTAGAAAAGTGTAGATACGGGTATCAAGAGTGGTTAAACGATTTGGAATCATCAATAAAGTCTGGATTAACTGCTACTGAATTGGATGAAATTAAAGGAACAATTAAAATGTGTGAAATTATCTTAGATTTCCTTGATGATTTAGAAAAGATAGGTAGATTATTTAAGAAAAAAGGTATAGAAATGACTTCCTTTGAAATATTATCTCTATTTTTTGAAGTTATTAGAGAAATAGAGAATAAAAAATATAAAGCATTGGTAGAAGCTATAGACGAATGCTTAAAGCCGGTTTATGAAGAAATTTCTATAAAACTTGGAGATAATATCAGCAAAGAGAACGTAATAAGAGAATATCTAGGATACAACTATGCAGAGGAAGGGAATTATTATATTTTATCACTCTGGGCATCTAGATTATTTGAGAAATTCAATATTGGCTATGAACAAGACGAAGTAGAACAGTTAATAGAAAAAGTAAAAGAAGAAATGGAATTAGAAGAATTTGAAAAAAACTTAGGAGCACCACTACAAGAACCAAAAATAAAGATAGGAGATTTTATGGAACTAAACGGTTATGAATTTGAAGAATATCTCAAAAATCTGTTTGAACTGCTGGATTACGCCGCCATTCAAACTTCTCTATCCGGGGATCAGGGAGCGGATTTAATCCTTTCAAAAGACGATGAGAAGATAGTTGTTCAAGCCAAGAAATATGATGGAAAAGTATCTAACAAGGCGGTTCAGGAGGTTGCTGCTGCAAAAAATTATTACGAAGCTGATAGGGCAATGATTGTTACTAACAGTTCGTTTACAAAAAGTGCAATAGAATTAGCTTTTAGTAATGATGTTGAGCTGTGGGATGGTAGAAAACTAAAAAGTATAATTAAGGAGTTAGAGAGCGGAAAAAGATAAAAGGGATCCTTTTTAAGCAGATAGTGCAGAATATTGTGGAAGTAATGGATGTGAACGAAAGGTGATGGGAAGAATGCATAGAAAACTTTTTGAGAATATAGATTGTTCAGCCAGAGGTTTGTATCTGCGTGATATCGCAGATAGACTGAAGTTAAGCAAAACGAGGTCGCCAAGGAGGTGTAATAAATGGGATACATAGCTACAGACCTAGCGAGGGTTCCGGGAATCGGGTTCGAGTGGTACGTCTTTCTATTGGAGGACAGCTGGAACAACGATTTACGGCGTGAACTTTCGGAGAACTTTGAGAATCTTGCTAAAGAAGTTGGTCCTAAAGCATTGGTTGTCCGGGGTGCGGAGCCCAAATCTTTCTTCGATCAAGTGTTCTATGAATATGCTCTGCGTAATCGGGGTTTAGAAGGGCGTGATTTCCCACTTCCGGCACTTCTGATAGCTGACACTCCACCGATGGAAATAAGAGAGGATAAGGAGCGGATACTGGAAGCTAAAATGATCTTATTACCTTTAGCACCTGAGTATAGGCGGCTTGGATCGATAACCGACTTTCTTAGAAAAGTTGCACAATCAGTGCAAGATCCTGAAGCCTTCGATGCACTTAATGCCTTAGACAGAACTGGAATAGAGCGTAAATGGAGATGGCTTTCTCAATATTTGATTTTGAAACCTAACTTCCATGGATTCGGGGTGGACCTTAACCAAATTATTGAAGATATTTTCTCACATTGATAAGGGATTTAGAAAAAGAAAAAATATTGTAATCCCCTTTCACCTATTTCTTAATTCCTACGGGAACATTTTCCTCTCTTGAGCCTTTAATGTCCTAGACTAGTTGAAGAATTTCGTTTACTCTTATTTCCCCCTACAGCACCTACGCCTTCCTTCGCTCCTACTCTGCTATCCTCGCCTTTTTCTTCTCTTGCTGCAACCGCCGTATCAAATCCGCGCCTGACGTATTTCATATACTCAGAATAGTAAGAATCCACGCCCACCTCATAAACACCTATCACGTACTAAATCTTCCCTCCTTGCTTACTTAAGTCACATTGTTATCTCATTTTCTTATTCTCGCGCATTCCCGTAAGAATCCCTCAGCACCTTCAATTATCTCCCTCGCCTCCTCTTCTTCAATTCCTGACAGGAGCCCATAATCCGCTTCCTCTCGGTCTTCCTGTGCACGTGCGAAAAAATCAAAGAAGGTTCTTTTGAATTTACCTCCTTTTACAAATATCACCCCGAATTGCGAGATTACACCTCGGTGCGTCTTGGGATAAATGTCTCGCTCTGTTAACAACGCCCTTGCTGCGTAAAACATCGCATAATAAGCCCTGCTTACCGCGTCTGAATAAAAACCTTCCTCAAATAGACTCTTCGCCACCTTTAACTTCTCATACGCTCGCTCCATCAAAATCTGATTCTCATCCAATTACCACACCCTCTTTCGTAATCTGCGAGATGAAATGTGTATCTTTTAAGTCTTCAAACTCACGGAGAGAGATAACTTTAACGGAAATGTAAGTGCCTTTATCAAGCAGTATGTCCATAGCTCTTTCAATAACTTTATCCTTGGTCTTTCGTTTATCTCGGGATATTACCAATATATCCACATCTGATTCCTCTTTATCCTCGCCCCTTGCAACAGAGCCATAAAGAATTATCCTCTCAACGTCTTTTAAAGATTTCGCAAATTCCTTCGCTATCTCTAACTTTTTCATCTCTATCTACTTATTCTAATCTCTATCTTATATCTTAACTCTTTACTCAATTCCAGAGTTGATGAGTAAAACCCTCACCCCGGACGAAGCAAACAATCTGCTTTGCATATAATTCTTACTGCCCCATTATACCGTTCCGCCAACTATTACTTCTTCCTTCGCTCCTTCTCTGCCTTCCCAGCCTCTTTCTTCTCTTCTGCCTCTCAGCTATTCAAGAAGCTGTACTCTCACCACCAGAAAAAATTGGCTGTTTCCATCGGTCCGAATTCTCAATAAAGGACATATTCACCGACAACCGCAATTGGGATCGCTATTATTACTTCCACAGGCGGGAGGTAAGGCAGGTAGAGCGAGAAGAAGTGGCGAAGATGATGAGCTCTGCAAAGGTCTAGATAGAGGGTGTTACGTTTATCTTTCAGGGCATTGAGACGAACGTGGCAGTATCAAGTCCTGACGAATCTAAAGAAGGCGTTACCAAAGACGATGGCGAAGCATTTTGATCAAACTTTTCTAAAGTTTGATTCTTCAAGAAAGATCCACCTCTACCATCTGAAAACTGGGAATTTGGCACTGAATTGGACGATTGGAACTATCTGTGTGCGAGCTAAAGCGCTCTAAATTTCCCTGAAGGGTTTTTGTTCTTGTACATAAAGCATAACTACCCCCTATTTGAGACGCGGATTAACACTGATTCACGCAGATTTATTTTGGTTTAACCGTGTTGATTTTTATCATCTGTGTCAATTAAGCCCTTTCAGGGCTTGCGGGTAAGCCCCTCCTGGGCTTGCGGGGGCACGGGCGGAGCCCGTGATGGGCAGAGCCCACGAGCGTTAATCTGTGTCTATAAATAATTTATTTTCTTGAACCGGAGGGAATCCATTGGCGCACAATTCATCCTCAACAAGCACAAAGTGGGAATCAGAAAAGGGAGAATTTTTAGATGCACACTAAATCGAGAAGTGCAAAATCATCGGGACAAAAAAAAAAAACCTTCCTGTCCTTCTCCCTATCCCTGCTTTTCTTTCTCTATTTAACCGAATTTCCCTTGCACGGAAAACCGTGCTCAGAAGTCCGTCATCACCCGGTACTGGTCTATCTCTTCCTTCATCAACCTCAAGAATCTTCTGCTCGTGCCTTCTACGTCCGCCGCGTTTGTTATCCCTCGTCCGACGATTAGAATATCCGCACCGCCTTTTATCGCGTCCGGTGCGTTCTCTTCCCGTATTCCGCCGGCAACCGCGACCAGCATCTTCTTACCGCCTATCCGCTTTAGCTCCTCTATATTTCCCCAGACATGTTGCATCCCCACTTCTTCCGTGTCTATCGCACGGTGCAGTTCCACCACGTCCGGCATCAACCCACCCACGCTTAATTCCCTCAACACGTCTATCGGCTTTGTCACATTCAGCATATCTAAGGATGAGTAAATGCCCGTCTTCTTCGTCTCTTCTATCGCCTTCTCCATCGTTCTGAGAGGCGCTAATCCGGAAATTACCACGGCGTCAGCGCCAGCATCCGAAACCATCCGCGCCTCCAGGTTGCCGGTATCCAGCGTCTTCAAATCGGCAACCACGAACGTCTCCGGCTTGATCTCCTTTATCTTTCCTATGATGTCCATGCCGTATCGCTTTATCAGTGGCGTGCCTGCCTCTATAATCAGGTGATCGTTTCTCGGCAGCGCCTTCACCACTCGTTCCATCTGTTCCCACCGGGGAATGTCCAGAGCAACCTGCAGATAAGGCGGATCCCACAATTTCGTCACTTTCATGCCCAGTGAAGGATGCCTCGATCTGTCCTTCTCATATAACACTTTCTTAATGTCTGGAAAACCATCTATCGCTCTCTTTATCGCCAACTTCGTCGCTCCGTAATTGTACCGATAGATCTTGTTATAATCCTCCGCTTGAGGATGCACGAACACGCTTACGATAATCACGTAATCCTCTACCTTGTCCTCAGGTATTACGCCCTCCTCCACGGAATCGGCGACCGCTTTTGCTATCGCACTCTGCGCCGGTCCAAATACCCTTTCCGCCTCCTTCATATTCCGCACCGTAACCTTCGGCACGACCACCGTAGGCGGTTTAACCGGTAGATTCGGCCTTATCACCGCGAACACCGGTGTGTGCCCCGCGGACATTTGGCTCATGGCGTTTGTAAATGCTACACCTACCGGCCCGTATTTATCCCCGATCATCAAATCAATGTGTGCAACTTCAGATCCTTCCCCTATCAATGCTTCACCCACGTACATCGTAGTTCACTTTTATTATCTCCGTGTTTATATAGATGGCACCTGCGTTATATCTTATCCAATGCTTTCCGCACCTTAGGCAGCAGTTGATATTCGAGTTCTAACTGGTGGAAACCGGGTCTGGGTCCCCCTTTCCTCGTTGCTCTGCATATTCGCGGGTCACCGATGGGGAATCCGCGTGGTTTTGAAAAAATCCCGTTTTCGTCCATTTTTCTCACTTCATCCGCTATCTCTCGTATTTTCTCCTGCTCTCCTTCCAGCAATGCCCCAAAACACGTCTCTTTTACCCTGACGTCCGAGCTGGCTATGCTCGCGTCTTCGCTGATCATAGATAAGATCCTGCTCTTCACCTGCCCTGGCGTTATCTCCGAATCCGGCGAAATCAAAATCACCCTCGTCTCGATCCCCATTTTTATTCCTCTTTTTGATCAACCTTTTTCTAAAAGGTTAGCGGAAGCATTTTTGATCAACCTTTTTCTAAAAGGTTGTTGATGGGCCCGCGGAGATTTGAACTCCGGACCTCTCGGTTATCAGCCGAGCGCTCCAACCGGCCTAAGCTACGGGCCCCTGCCTTACATCTCCCATCTCTACAATGTTATACTAACTAACGTGAACATTATAACTTTTACCTTTAAGATAGCTGGAGTTTGTATCATTCTACTAACTAAATATTGTGAACGAGCAAAGGAGGATGTATCTCAAGGAATACGACTCGGAGTCCGGACTGCTGGTCGCGGTCTGCAACAAGGATTTGGTGGGGAAACGAACTATAAAATGTGCCCTGGACAATGAGTTCATTGAAGAAGCCAGTGTGATCTTCATCGGCGGCGTGCCGCATGCCCAGATGCTGAAACTATGAGCATTAATAAATACCGCTATTCGCTCGGTTCCTCTTTCATCACCGACAGGAATCGTTTTGATACCGCATCCTCAATGAGCTGTGTAATTGTATCCTTATCTTTTATCCCGCTGAAGATACCAAGCGGTATCTGCGCAGCAGCCATCGAAGCGTGCCCACCTGCAGAACCTAAGTCCCCAAAAGCTCGAACAAACGCATCTCCTATATTCACCCGTATATCCTTGCTCCGCCCGGAAACGCAGATCATATTTTCTACCAGTCCTATCACTACGACAGTTGAGATTCCTTCCAGATTGAGCAAATAATCCGCAGCCTGTGGAATGGCATCCAGATTCGCCACTTCTTCTACATTCGTGATTAAATAGCTCCCTTTTATCTTCTTGTGCAGTATTGCATTACCCACTACGTTCAGCATCTCGGTGGACATGGGCGGCGTCTCTATTTGGTCCAGAAGGTCTTTATCCGCCTTTAAATAGAGGAAAGCGGCGGCAGCAAAATCCGATGGATGCGTCTCACGCTTAAAGCCACTTGTATCCGTCCTTATTCCATGCAAAAGCGCAGTCGCCAGCACTTTATCCACCGGTATGTCCAGTTCCTGCAGATATCTCGTCATTATCGTTGACGTTGCTCCGCTATCGGGCTGAACCTCAAGAAAATCAACAGCTACTTTCCCTTTAGTATTCGCACTGTGGTGGTCTATAATGATGTCCACTTTACCTTCAGGAGGTGGAAGCAAAGGATTGTGTACACCGGGAACGGCGGCATCTACAAGTGCCAACTTACCATAGCCATGTAATTCCTTCTCCTGCACTATTCTTATCATCTCTATTCCCAGGATGTTTACAAAAGCGCGATTCACATGATGCCCTATTTCCCCGCGATACAAAATGTCCGCGGATACCCCCACGTGCTTTGCTATTTGCTTCAGTGCAAGGGCAGAAGCTATCGCATCGGGATCCGGGCTGTCGTGAACAACAATGCCCAACTTTCCATCCTCGTTCTCCTTTACCCTTTCTATCATCGCTGTCAGTTCTTTCGCTTTTCCCCGAGACTTTGCATTCTCCAACTGCCCGATCGCCGTTCTTGCGGTTATATCCGGGATTGACAAAACCACGTCAACGTCTAACTCCCTCAAGTCCTCTTTATCTACGGGTTCGACCACTCGCACCGCTAAGCGAGCATTCGGGAACTTCTCTTTTATATTTCTCACCGCTTTCTTGTTCCCTTCGCTGTCGTTGCTCAGAACAAAAACCGCTTCCGGCTCACCCTCGCTTATGACCTTTCTCGTCACTTCAGGGTCGCTTATGTCACCGACGGACGCGATAAAATCCTCTTCCTTTAGTACTTCCACCTTCCGCTCATCCATATCCACGATGAGAACGTCCAACCCTCGCCCTTTCAACTCCTTCGCGACTGCATAGCCCATTCGCCCGCAGCCGAATATTACTTGCAGCGCCCTTCTTTTACCTCCCGTCTTGCGCTTGGGGTTCCGTTCTTCAGCGTTCATCTATCTCATCATCTCTGTAACTTATCATCTCTGTAACAAGCTTCTTTTAATATCTTCCTAAAAAACTTTTACATTGATTAATTTTCCCTTTTTAAACGAAAGTGTTTGTGCGATGAGATATATTGATTGGGCGCCGATATATAAGGAGATACTGAAGGATTTTGGGTTTGATGGAGCAAAAGACGATGAAGCGGCGAAATTGGCTTCTGAGATCATAGCGCATAAACTAAAAGCCGATGAGAAAGCCATAACGCAGGAAGTAGAAAAGCTCATAAAAGAGAAACGAGTGATAATTTGTGGCAATGCACCATGTTTGGAACGCGAAATAAGAGAGAGGGGGAAGGAGTTTGAGGTCTCTCCCCTTTCCCGTGACTTTGTGGTGATAGCTGCGGATGGTGCCACTTCTGTCCTTCTGCGTAACGCCATAATACCTGACCTCGTGTGCACCGATCTTGACGGAACGATTGCGGATATAATCACTGCCAACCGGCTCGGGGCGATAATTGTGGTGCACGCGCACGGTGACAATATGGATATGCTGAAGAAGGTGTTACCCGCATTGAACGAGAACGTGCTCTGCACAACGCAAAGCAAGCCGCTTCATAACGTCCACAACTTCGGCGGGTTCACCGATGGCGACCGGTGCGTGTTCTTAGCGAAGGAATTTGGTGCGCGGGAGATAGAACTCCTCGGTTTCGATTTCGAGGATGAGCAGGTAAGTGAGCGAAAGAGGAAGAAGCTGAAGTGGGCGAAGCGGTTGATTAGTGATATTAATAGACCGCAGTGATGCCCATAGCCGCTTCTGCTGCGTCAATCGTTACGTCAATCAGCAATGCGAGCGAGGGGTCATAGCACCGTTCCATATTCCTCATCTCCGCCGCGGTTATACCCGCGTAAATCGCAACTGCCAGCTCGTTCACCCGTTCCGCAACGGTGGCTTCGCCGAGCATCTGCGCGCCTATCAATTTCTTCGTGTACGCATCGAAGATCAGTTTCAGGGTGAGCGGCTTCGCACCGGGGAAGTATCGTGCCTTCGTGAGTTTCGTTGCTTTGCCACTTACCGTTTTTAGCCCTGCTCGGCTTGCCGCTTCGGACGTAACCCCCACAGAACCCACCAGTAGACCTGCGAAATCGGCTGCCGTTGGACCAAGGGAAGGCTCATACGAGGAATATAAATCAAGTTGTCCGCGGATATCGCTGAATACATTGTCGGTTACGACCTTAGCCTGAACCACGGCTGCAAATGCGGCTTGGTTCAACCTCGGGCGATGCGTAATGCCATCTATAACCTCTACGCAGTCACCAACGGAATATACATTGCTTACATATCTCCTCCCCTTTTTAACGTGCATTGCACTATCGGTAACTATTCCGTGACTTTCTTCTCCTATCTCTATCCCCGCTTCCTTTGCGAGACTTACGTCTGGTTTCTTCCCCATAGATATTACTACCACATCCGCGGGGATTTCCTCTTCTCCTATTACAACTGATTTCACCCTTCCGCCATCGCCCTTTATGGCAGTTATTCCTTTTTCACTATCGAGAATGAATCTTATTCCTGCCTTCTCCAGCCATTCTTTGAGCATGTCACCCATATCCGGGTCTAATCGTGAGGCTATTAATGAAGGTGGTCTGCCGAATAAGGTAGTCTTTAATCCTCGAGCCGAAAATGCGGAAGCAACTTGTATTCCTCCAATTCCATGACCGTAGACGAAAGCATTTTTTGCATCCTTCATCGCTGCTTCTATCTTCCGTGCATCATCTTCGTTATTAAACGTATAAACACCTTCAAGGTTTGTTTTCTCCACCACCGCGGGCACAGCAGGTTTTCTGCCCGTAGCGATGATGAGATAATCGTATCTGAGCACCTCACCGGTTCTAAGCGTTACTACACTATTCTCTTCTACATTTATCTTCGTTACCTCGCTCCCGGTTCTGAAATCAACGCCCTGATCGAGAAAGAACTGCGGCTTGTTTATCTCCGTCTTATCTATCCCGTACCATCCGCGTAACGCAAAGGGCAATCCACAAACGGACACCCAGCCACTTTTCTCCCGCTTTATAAGTGTTAAATGCAGCCCCTCCTTCACTGCGTCCTTCTTTGCAAGCAAGTTCCTCAAGACGTATATCCCACCAATTCCGCCACCAATTATAACAACCTCTTTTGTCATTTCCCATTCCTCTCCTTTTTGTTTGCTTTGCTATTGGCAAACGATGGATATGCGCTCAAAGTATAAATATTTACCGGTTTTTTCCGCGACATAGAGGATCACGTGCAGAAGTAAGGAGATCTGTTATGTAGTGCCCTATTTCATTCTCTACCTAATTTTATCTTCATCATCTTCTCCTCTATCCTCAACAACTGATTGTATTTACACGTTCGTTCGCTCCGTGCAGGCGCGCCGGTTTTTATGATCTCCGCGTTTATTGCCACCGCGAAGTCGGCGATGAACGAGTCTTCCGTCTCCCCGGACCGATGGCTGACTACTTTCTTATACCCGTTTTGATTAGCCAATCGAATCGTATCCAGCGTTTCCGAGATACTGCCGATTTGATTCAACTTCAGCAGAACCGCATTTGCCGCTTTGCTTCTTATCCCCTCTTCTAACCGCTTGACGTTGGTCACGAACAGGTCATCGCCAACGATAATCTGCTCCGGTATCTGAGCGGTGAGTTCCGCGAACAACCCGAAGGCTTCCTCGTCAAACGGGTCTTCGATCAGTGCTATCGGATACGTCTTCACGAGGTCTTTATAAAAGTCAACGAGTTCAGAGCCCTCTTTCAATGCGCCATCTATCCTGTACTTCTGCGTCTTCGAGTCGAAGAAAGACGATGCCGCCGCGTCCATACCCAGCCGTATTTCCGCCTCGGAATAACCCGCTTCGGCTATCGCTTCGGTAATCGCATCGAGCGGCTGAGCCGTCACACGCATGGGTGGTGCATAGCCCCCTTCGTCGCCTACGTTCGTAGCGATGTTCCCGTATTCGCTTGCCACTACTTTCTTAAGCGCATGATAGGTCTCAACACCCGCTCGTAAACCGTCACTGAACCGGTCAAAGCCCAGAGGCAGGATAAGAAACTCCTGGATGCTCAGTTCGTTACCCGCATGCTGACCGCCGTTTATCACGTTCATCATCGGTACGGGAAGCTCGTACGAGAGCTTCATACCCGCAACGTCCTCACAGATATACTCAAAGAGCGGTTTCTTTAACGAGTCCGCAGCGGCTTTGCACACCGCCATTGACGTCCCGGCAATCGCATTTGCACCAAAATTCGACTTGTTTTCCGTCCCATCAAGTTCTATCAGCCGCTCATCTATCGCTCGCTGTTCGAGCGCGTTCGTTCCAATGAGAGCATCTTTAATCACGGTATTCACGGCTTCTACCGCTTTGAGAACGCCTTTACCGCCAAATCTATTATTCTCGCCGTCACGCTTCTCCATTGCCTCTCTACTTCCAGTTGACGCTCCTGAAGGCACGCTTGCCCTACCAAATCCGTTCGCTGTACTCACGTCTACTTCTATGGTTGGGTTACCACGCGAATCCAGAATTTCGCGACCATTTATTTCTCTTATCTCGATTACCGTCATGGGTATTCCACCTCACCTCTCGGTGTTTATTTAATTCACCTACAATCAACTTATATTTTAGCGACGCGGTATATTTTGAGTACCGCTTAAAGAGAGGTAAAGAGGGAGGACGGTAGGTAGATGGAATCGAGGGAGAATGAAACGGAAAGAATGAAAAGAGTAATTGTAACGGATAATCTCTCGGAAGTGGGGATAAAGAAGCTGCGGGAGTTTGCAGAAGTTGACGTTGAATTAGGCTTAAGCAAGGAGGATTTGGAGAAGCGTATTGCGGACTATGATGCGATAGTCATACGAAGCGGGACGAAAGTGACGAAGGGGATAATAGAAGCCGGAAGTGCCGGCAGATTGAAAGTGATAGGTAGGGCGGGCGTCGGCGTGGACAACATAGCTGTGGACACCGCGACGGAAAAGGGGATACTGGTGGTGAACTCGCCAGAGGCAAATACTATCTCCGCGGCGGAGCATACCATTGCAATGCTGCTCAGCCTATCGCGAAAGATACCGGCTGCTAACGTGTCAATCAAATCGGGGAAGTGGGACAGAAAGAAGTACATGGGTGTGGAAGTAAACGGCAAAACATTGGGCATAATCGGTCTGGGCAGAGTGGGGAGTGAAGTTGCGAAAAGAGCAAAAGGGCTTGAGATGAAAGTCGTTGCCTACGACCCCTTTATAACAGTAGAGAAGGCGAAAGAGCTTGGAATTACTCTTGCAAGTCTAAACGAGACCTTTCAGGTCGCTGATTTTATTACGCTTCATACACCGCTGACCAAGGGCACCCGTCACCTGATAGGCGCAGAAGAGTTCGCGTTGATGAAGGACGGAGTTCGTGTGATAAATTGTGCACGTGGGGGCATAATAGACGAGAATGCGCTGAACGAAGCGATAAAGAGCGGTAAAGTAGCAGGAGCGGCGCTGGACGTCTTCGAGCAGGAGCCACCAGAGGAATGTGAACTGCTGGGACGGGAAGAAGTGGTGGTTACGCCACATCTGGGTGCATCCACAACCGAAGCGCAGAAGGCTGCCGCTACGGTTATCGCGGAAGAGGTGATAGATGCGTTACAGAACAAACCGGTAAGGAATACCGTGAACATGATCTACGTCGAGGAGGAGATAATGGACACCATAAAGCCTTATCTGGACTTAGCGGAGAAACTGGGGTTGCTCAGTGCACAGCTCATACCCAAATCGGGTAGATTTGAACAGCTTAACGTTTCTTATGAGGGTGAATTGGGATCGGCGGACACGGGCATAGGGAAAAACACGAGAATAATTACCATGGCAATTCTGAAGAGCTTCCTCTCTATGTTCACAGACGGCGTGAATTACGTGAATGCCGAGGCAATCGCGAAGAAGTTCGGGATAAAAATTACGGAAAGCAAGACGGAGGAGATCGAGAATTTCTGCTCATTGATCAGCATTACCACAACTACACGGATAGAAGGCGAAGAGAAAGAGAAGACGGTTGCGGGCACAATCTTCGGGACGGACGATCCACGAATAGTGGGAATAAATGGGTTCCGGGTGGATGCATATCCTTCTGGCTACATGCTTATCTGCTCTTTCCTCGATAAGCCGCGGGTAATCGGGCCGGTGTGCACGATCTTAGGCGATAAGAGCATAAACATCGCGGGAATGCAGGTGGGCCGAGAGAAGGTAGGCGGAGAAGCGGTTATGGTGGTCAACGTGGACAGTCCGGTTAGTGAGGGCTGTATAGAGGAGATAAAGCACGTGGAAAACATATCTGACGTAACACTCGTGAAGCTGTAAACACACTTTTTCTTTTTACAAACCTTTTAGAAAAAGGTTTGATCCAAAAAATATTGGTTGGGAGGGTTGATAAGGGGGGTCTGGCCCCTTATTAAAGAAAACCTGTGCTAAAAGAAAAAAATAAGTTTTTTATCAAAGCGTTCTTTTTAAAATAAGGGTTCGAGGAGATGAAGAAGATAAGAGGGCTAAAATTCGAGCGATACGGATGGCGGAGAAAGAAGAAGCTGAATAAGAGCTGGCGGAGGCCGCGTGGGCACGACAACAAGGTGAGGGAGCATATCGCGGCGAAAGGTGCAAGGGTGCAAATGGGCTACCGGCGGAAGAAGGAAGATCGAGGATTACATCCTTCGGGCGTACGCGAA
>JAUWPM010000117.1 GCA_030611585.1 Methanosarcinales archaeon
GAGAAATTAGATGTATAATGGTTTTCTTTTTCAAATTAGTTACCCCATCTTTTTAATCTATTTTTAGCACTTACAATCTCTCGATTTTGGGGAGTAAAATATTTTCTTGATTTGAGTCAGAATTATGGCATTTGGTAGGAACTTATAAATAATATAAATAATCTTCGCTCAAGTTCATCACTTTACGTATCCAACCATACCCTTGACCAAATATTTCCGGATGAAGATGTACATCACCACCGGTGGTATCGCATACACAAGCGACAAAGCCGATAAAAATCCATAATCAACTACACCGTATTCTCCAAAGGCGGTGAAAATACCCACCGACAACGGCATCATCTCCATCCTACGTAATAAGATAAGCGGTATCATAAATTCGCCCCATGCAAACGTAAATGTCATAAACCACACCACGGCTATCCCGGGTCCGCATTGAGGTAAGAGTACCTTAAAGATCGCTCTCACCTTTCCACAGCCATCGATCCATGCTGCCTCCTCAAACTCACGCGGAATTGTATCGTAAAAGCCTTTCATAAGTAATAAAGGGAAGGGAAGGCCTAAAGTAGTAAGAATTAAGATTATACCTAAGTATGTATTTATTAAACCAAGTTTCGCGAAGGCGATGTATACTGGAAGTATGAATGTGGATATAGGAATTATCCTCAGTAGTAAGAATCCAAACAAAATAGCGGTCCTTCCGGAGAAACTCAACCTGGAAAAAGGATATGCGGCAAGAATACAGATAAACAATACTAATGTTGAAGTTATACTGGCGATGAGAAGACTGTTTGAAACCCAACGAAGCGAACGACCTGAGAAAGCCTCACGGAAATTACTCAGCGTGATATCTCCCGGTATCTTTGTAGCTTGGGTGGCAACCGGATCAAAAGAAGCGAGAAGGAGCCAAACCATTGGCACGACCGCAAATAAGAATACTATCGCCAACAGGATGTAAACTGGAAGAGTCTTAATACTCATTTAATCACCTCATCCTTTCTACTCTCTGAAGGAGTATGAGGTAGAGAAGACTTGCACTACCTACTATTACTGTCATTACAAAAGACAAAGCGGCTCCGTATCCAATCTTATAGTGACGGAAAGACTGATTATAAATGAACACCGGAAAAACCTCTGTGAGACGCCCCGGCCCTCCCCCCGTCAAGCCGTATACAAGTGTAAAATAACCAAAGGTCCACATCGTAATTAAAATAAGATCCACTAGCATTGTGGGTGTAATCATAGGAAGTGTTATGAATTTAAGTTTCTGCCATGAGCTTGCCCCGTCCACATCCGCAGCTTCATATAGAGTAAGTGGGATGGTTTCAAGTGCTGATGAAAACAGTATCATCGAAAAAGCTGTGCCCTTCCAGATGTTGGCAATTATGACAGTTGCCAAAGGCATCTCGCCAAGCCAACTTCTAGCGGGCAGTCCAAATATCCCCAAGATGGTGTTCAGCATACCCCCAGAGGCCGTGAATGCCCCCCATATATAGACACCCACTATGTCCGGAATAACCCAGCTTAGGACAACGGCTGCCGCTACCGCGGATTTTAATTTTATACCTTTTTGCTTTAATAGTATAGCTAAAAATAACCCTAGTAAAAACTGGCCGATCAGCGCAGATCCTGTTGTGTATATAAATGAAATGTTGAGGGAATTAAAAAAGGCTGGATCATTAAAGATTCTCACATAATTCCTTAAACCCACAAATTCAGGTGATCTCGCCGCTCTTCCAACCAGCGCTATATTGGTAAGACTTGCATAGAATGCCCACCCCACCGCGGCAACCAAAAAGAGTAAAAGGATTAGGGCAGGTGCCATGCAAACAGCTATGAGCCTAAATTCACGCATTTTTCCGTCTCCCTTGGGTTATAAAAGGGAGAAGGAAGACCGAGTTAACAGAACCCGATCTCCCTTCTCCCTTGTACATCCGCTCGTAGCGTTATGGAATCGTTTTGACCATATCTGCCCCAAACTCCTCTATCAGCTTCTCCTTGAACCGTTCCATAGCCGTAGCTACGCTTAGACCTTCCACAGCTACATCTGCGGTGGCTTCCTGGACGAGGAACGATACTATTGTGTATCCAGGATACGTGTCCCGATCAGTGACCGAATACTTCCCCATGAGCGCCGTCACTTCCATCCCATACTCATCTTCTGCATAGGCCGGAACTTCTACTGCATCTTTTCTCACAGCTACCTTTCCCTGTGCAGCATTCCATTCCGCGGTTCTTACTTTGCTATGGAGTATCTCCATGAACTTCCAGGACAAGTCCGGATCCCTCGCCGCAGCGTTAATGCCTATTGCCCATCCACCGCCAAGGGTGGTGATCTTAGGCGCATCAGGCTTCCCAGATCCGGGCATTGGAGCCCAATCGACCAAAGCTCTCCTCTCATCTACCGGTGGAGGAGGTGCAGGCCAGAACTCGGCCCATTCCCACTGGCCTCCTAGCCCGATTCCAATTTCGCTCTCTCGCATCATCCGGCGCCATTCACCCCAAACGTCTGGGGCGTAGTGCGGCCCGATTGGAGATAGTTCATACGTGATGAACACATCACGATAGAACCCGAGGGCCTTCTCAATAGCGGGACTGCTTCCGATCCACTTCCCCGCTTCCCAATCTCTGAGCTTATTACGATCACCCTCATGGGTATCGGCTCCAAGGAGTAGCGGGTAGAAGCCTTGCATCGTGGTGCCCTCTCCCCACTTCGTTCCCAGTGGGATGAAGAGTGGAGCATCAACCTCTGGGGCCTTCTCCTTAATAGTTAGGGCGGTGCTCAGTACATCGATCCAGTTCTTTGGCTCCCATGGCATCGGTATCCCAGCCTTCTCAAAGACGGGCTTTGAGTACCACAGCATCCTTGCACCGGTGCTTATCATGATCGCGTAATGTACGCCCTCAAATGACACGATTTCCTGCATCCCAGGGAAGTACTGGTCCCAATCCGGCCATACTGCGAGATAATCGTCCAGCCCATAGAGATAACCCGCCTCAGCCCACGCTGGTATCATGAAGCTGTCCACCATGATAATGTCGGTGGCTACGCCTGCTGCAAGATCCAGCGAGAGTTTTTCACCCATGTCTATTCCATAGGGAACCATAGTCACATCAACCTTTACTCCCGTTTCTGTCTCGAAATCCTTAATCGCTGGCCCTATCAACTCTTTCCACGGTTCACCATAAGTAATAGAGAGAGTAGTTTGAGCCTCTGCTATTGAGATCCCTAACAAACCGACAAGTAATAATGATAATATTATCCATAAACCTATCTTCCTATTCATTTGAATTTAACCTCCTTTTTAATTTGGTACTTCATCTTTCGGTACCAATAATCAAATCTAACTATTAAACTTAGATTTACCAATAACAATACTTCTTTCCCTTTCTTTCACCTCCTTATAGTAAGCACGCGCTCA
>JAUWPM010000089.1 GCA_030611585.1 Methanosarcinales archaeon
GATCTCCAGCAAGCTCCTGGCAATATATGCGTCTCGTTCATCTAACAGTGCTGTTGCGGCACCCGGCGAGAACTCCCTCAGTTCTTCCATCAACTGCGTCACTACATCGTCATCCGTCAGTCTATCAAGTTCTATCTCCTCATGTGTACCCATAATGCTCATCGTGAGTTTCTTATTCCCTTTCTCGTTTTCTCCCTCTCCACCCTCTTCTAACTTCCCATTGCGTCCTATAGTGGCAATCGAGAAGATAATGGAAAAGAGCATCTTTAGCTTCTCCCACAGCCGCATCTTCTTCCAGAACCGCTGCATCGTTATTTGTATGGGACGGTCAATCAATGCGAGCTCACAACCCAGCTCCTCTGCTTTATTTATCGCCGCAAGCATATCTGCTCCGGGCTCAATACCCAATTCCGCACCCATTTTTCGCTGCACGTAAGCAAGCAGCCAGTGAGTAAGTATCATAAACGGATTGCCGGAGCTGAGCATCTCTCTTGGCGAAACTTCCTGCACTTCGCCTTTCAACGCTTTGTATCGCCCTTCACACAACTCAACGGCAACTACGTCCGGTCGCTCACGCTCTATTGTCTCTTCTACTTCCTTCACGCTCTTCTCTAAAACGTGTCCGGTTCCTATCAGTAGTATATTATCTGCATTATGCTCGCTCATATCTGCTTTCATCCTCTATTGGCTATTTCCCGTAGTTTCATCGTATATAAAGTACAACTGCCTCCTCTTTAAGACATTTATATATATAAATTAACACTGATTTACACACAACTTTTTTACCTTCGGTAAAAACATTGACTGAAATATTCCTGATGTTTTTCTTTTAGCACAGGTTTTCTTGTATTGCAATTGTATCCTGCATCCTGCATCCTGAAACTTCCTCTATTGACTATATCCTGCGGTTCTATATCGCAATAGCGCAGCTACACCGCCAAACGCACGCTTTAACTGCGTTCCTTCCTCAAATTCCGTCGAGATGAATTCCACGTCCGAGCCGGTCAGCGCAGCCTTTTCTACCAGTTCGCGCACGAAATCGGCGTCAAGCTCTTCCGAGATTAATAGCGTGCCCACTGCACCCATTTCCAATTTCTTTCTCACTTCTTTCTCACCGTATGCCACCATCGTCTCGTTATTTGCTATTAATTTCATGAATCTTGTCACGAGCTTCTTCTCCCGCATCAAATCCAGCCCTTCCAAAGCATCCCCTGCTGCGTCAACGAGCTCATAAAGACCTGATTCATCGGTATACGCGACGTCAAACTCGCCGAGAATCTTATTTTGCAGCTCGTAATGCAAGTGAGACCCCTTCATAAAATCTTCCTTCGTTGGACTTGGACCACCAATCAAAACGCCTCGGAGGTCTTCAATTTGAAGGAAGATTTGTGATGCGTGTTCCCCGATCCGCTTATAAAAATCATCGGTTGCGATCTCCCGCAGTCTTTGAAATCGCGCTGCGGACTGTCCGCCTTTTCTTATCTTTCCCGGAACTGAAGAGGTGAGGTGTTTCACCGATTCCACGATCTTACCATTCAAAAAGCCTATCGTTGCTTCTCTTTTGTCCAGCACGATCAAACCATATTTCTCCCTCTCCTCAACTAGCTCCTCCAGCGGCTCGAGGAAGAAGCTCGAATCACAGTGATAGATGTACGAATATATCTTTGCCGGTGGCTCCACGATGAACGTTTCGATGTCCGTCTTGTCTCCGCCCTTATCTATGGCACCACAGAAAATTACCAGACCGTTCTCTCCTACACTTAGATACCGCAGCTTGGATAAAAGGGATTCCAGAGAGCTTTGAACGTTAGTACGAGTGATTTTACTCTTTATGTTCATTGCCTGTCCGTGTTCATCACGGAGATGAGAAGTAACGTCGGATATTTGCTTATCTGGCGGAATGTAAACAGACACGAGCTCTGTGCCTCTTCCGCTCTTTTCCCTCAGGTCTTCCAACATTTTCCTGAATTCGTACTTCTTTATTTGATCCATATCTCACAGCTCCGTTCTTATCTCATTCCGTATTCATTGAGTTAGATAGATAGATATTATAACTAAAATCTACGAGTGGTAGTTTTTCTTTTCCGAAAACGCTTTTCTTTTTCTAAAAGAAAAGGGTTTATGCGGAGCGTTTTTTGATCAAACTTTTTCTAAAAGTTTGATGCGGCAACCGGGGCTCGAACCCGGGTTATAGGCTTGGGAAGCCCATGTCCTACCGCTAGACTATTGCCGCTTTGTACTTCTTCTCAAACTCCTCAAATTCCGATGCCAGTGAAGTAACGGCAGACTTTACCGCCTCTAAGGGATTCCCCTCCTTCATCTTTACATACAAAACAGGGTTGCTCCTCAACGTATGATGAATGTTGTAGGTTGCGATATCCACCTGTTCATTATCGAGCAGTTTGGAAGTTAGCGGCGCTAAAAGTGTATGATCTTCTCCTTCTATCTCAATCCGCACTACCTTTTCATTCTCCTCTAATATCCTTATCTTTTCAGGTTCAGTTTCGGCTTCTGGTTCCGGTTCATTTTCTGTTTCCATGTTTTTACACTAATCCCTTACCATAATCTTCAGACATATTCCTTACTTCTACCCGTTTGCATTTCTCACACGCCAGCGTATTTCCCGTTCTCTTCAGATTGCTCTTGCATTTCGCACATATCGCTTTTATCACGCCCAAATCTTTCCCTTCCGTGCTGAGTCGTAATGCCTTCGCATCTATCACTTTCGCCTTCACCAAATCAAGATAGCCAAACTCATGCTGCAAATCATTCACATACCCGTTCTTTACATTTGATATATGAATAACCCCCTGCGTGGATGCGGCAATTTCTCGCTCCTCATGCCCTCTCAGACACGCTATACTCACGATGGCGACGGTATCCCGTAGGTCCTCTATTCTGCCGAACACCACATCCCCCTCTTTAAGCATTGGCGGGGTATCCACCTTTGGCTGGACTTCTATAACCCTCTTATCACTTATGCTAACCACTCCGATCAGCGAGGCAAATATATTCCCCGTTTCATCATACACTCCGTTTCCGGGCGTGAATTCCTCAGAAGTACCCAAGAAATCTCCTGGCACTACGATTCCTTTTTCTTTTTCCATTCCCTTCTCTCCTTCGCTTTTTCTTCTCTGCTCCATTAATATGTTACTTCTTCTCTATTTATTAGTTATGCGTGTAATTGGAATAGATCCCGGAACTGCGAGAACCGGCTGGGGTGTTATTGAGTTCGATAACGGGACATTAAAATCAATTGATTTTGGCTGTATAACGACGACCACGGAGCAATCAAGCGGCGAAAGATTGAAGAAGATTTATGAAGATTTGCATGCCATAATAACGGATACTACGCCGGATGACATGGCGATCGAGAAGATTTTCTTCAACACCAACGTGAAAACCGCCTTAAGCGTTGGGCAAGCACGTGGCGTTTGTCTCTTAGCGGCGGCTATCGCCGGACAGCAGATCTACGAATATAATACCTCCGAGGTGAAAAGTTTTATGACGGGGTATGGAAGGGCAACGAAGAACGAAGTGGCGAGCAAGGTAAAGGAACAGCTTCAGTTGGAGGAAATGCCAAAGCCAGATGACGTCACCGATGCCCTTGCCATTGCAATCACGCATATCACGCGGAAGTTAAATTTAGATTGACGTCGGCACAATTCTACCCAAGCTTTTAAAGCGTGATTGCAAATCTAATCTGTATCTAAATTTTTGGGTATCTGTAAAATGACCATAGAAGTGGACGTAACAATAAAGTTGAAGCACGGAATTACGGACCCTGAAGGTGAGAACACCAAAAAAGCATTGCACCTCCTGGGATTTAAAAATGTGCGCGGTGTAAAATCAATGAAAACATTTCGAATAGGAATAGCGTTAGAGCCAGAAACAGCACGTGATGAAGAAGAAACGGCGAAGCATGAAGTAGAAGAGATGTGCCGGAAACTCCTTGCCAATCCGGTGATCCACGATTACGACATACAGGTCGTGAAGAGCGAGTAGAGGAGCGCGAGGAGGAATCAAGCTTTAATTATACTATAAAATCAAAAACAACGAGAGGTTCAGTGAGATGGCAGAGATAAACCCCTGGGGTGTTACGGATATAAAGGATTATACTAAGCTGTTCGACGATTTTGGCATTTCCCGGTTCGCGGATATACTGAGCCGAATAGAGAAGCCGCATCTCTATATGCGAAGGGGCATAATCGTAGGACATCGTGGTTACGAGGACGTGTTGCGAGCGATGAACGAGCATACGCCATTTGCGGTGATGAGCGGCTTCATGCCCTCCGGAAAGATCCATCTGGGCGGTAAGATGGTGATGGATGAGATTATATGGCATCAGCGCATGGGCGGCGATGCGTTTGCATGTATAGCGGATATGGAGTCGCATTCCGTCCGAGGCGTCTCATGGAGAGACTGCAAGGACATCGGACTGAACGAATACATAGTGAGCCTCGTTGCGTTGGGTTTCGACGTAGAAAAGGGGCACATATACTTTCAATCAGAAGATAAAAGGCTGCAGGACCTCGCTTTCGAACTTGGAACCGCGGTAAACTTCAGCGAAATCAGTGCGATCTATGGGTTCCAGGGCGACGTAAACATAGCGCACATGATCAGCGTATTAGTGCAGAATGCGGATATTTTGCAGCCGCAGCTCCGCGAATATGGCGGTCCCAAACCCGTCGTCATTCCCGTTGGCGTTGATCAGGACCCGCATATACGGCTAACAAGGGACATCGCATCGAGAATGAGGATGTTCTTAGTAGAGGAGAGGTTTGATAAGGCTCAGAAGCCATATATAAGCATACGAGCGAAGAAGGCGGATAGCGGCGCATTGAAAGAGATAGCACGTAGAATAGACGGTCAGAAAAAAATGTATGCGCTGCACATGGATTTGTTTGGCATTGAAGAAAGCGAGATTGACCGCACTATGCGAAAGATCGAGGAGATAGTGAGGGACGTGGAGCTGGAATACGGAGGCTACGGCTTCTTCTTACCCGCTGCTACGTATCACCGATTCGTACAGGGATTGACGGGTGGTAAAATGTCTTCCAGCGTCCCGGAAAGCTATATTGCGCTGACGGAACCGCCGGGATCAGCAGCGGAGAAAGTGAAACGAGCGAAAACGGGCGGTCGAGTAACCGTAGAAGAGCAGAAGAATCTTGGCGGCTCCCCGGAAGAATGCACGATTTATGAGCTTCTGATGTCTCATCTGATAGAAGACGATGCTCAGGTAAAAGAGATTTTTGATGAATGCAAAAGCGGGAAAAGGCTTTGTAAAGCATGTAAGGCGGATGCTGCTGAGCTTATGTTCTCCTTTTTAAAACGGCATCAAGAAGAACGAGAAAAGGCAAAGGAAGTCTTGATGAAGCACGAACTGTATAAGCACTGGTTCCGCTAAGTTAAGTAAATCCTGGAATATCAAACAACAGCCGTGGTATTGAGTTGCGGTCTTCAAGCAGCACTGGATTCCTGCGATAAGGTTGGAAATCCAGCCGATTTTTACCGCTTTAGTTCCGTTCCTGAACAAGTAAAAGATCCCTGCTTCATCTTTATCCACTTTCCGTGATCCGTACCAATTACATTCCCACACGAGAATATAGGTTTCTTTGATCCAACTTTCTTTGTGAAAGAAAGTTTGATGGTCTGGCCCCTTATTTCAACACGTCTAACAACGCAACCCGCTCTAACACCAGCATCTTCAACTTATGCTCGCCCACCGCGTTTAGTTCCTCCTCAGTTATCGCAAAAAACTTCTTCAGTTTATCCCGTTTATGCTCATTGTGTTCTACTTCCAATTCCAAATCCCGTATCGGCTCCTCCTTCAGCCCCGTCTTCCGCCTCACTTCCTCCGCAGCCAGCTCCAAATTTTTCTCTCCTCGTGCATCAACAATAACAATCGCAACTTTTTTATCGCCTTCGGTCACGCCCATCGTCAAAGCTCGCTCTATCTGCCTTTTCCCCGCGGCGTATAAAAGAATCTCCAGGCCCAAATCGCTCGTTATGCTCTTTCTCTTCTCCACAGCCCTTATCGCCTTCTTCACTGCGGAGGTTATGTGCTCCTCTCCCGCTACCAACCCTGCATCCATGGCTTGTATGGTCATGGCGTATTTCTGAGCGATCTCTCTCAATACAGCGAGGGAATCGTCTACCGAGTTTATGCTCACGGTACCGACAACTATTTTGCAGTTCAAATCTTGCTCTTTGCTATCAGGCATTTATACCACATCTTCTTTTATCAGCGTAGATATGATCTGTCCATGTTGGAATAACAACGTGAATTGATTCGCTTAATATTGCCTCCTTTTCAAATATCTCTTCCTTCTT
>JAUWPM010000078.1 GCA_030611585.1 Methanosarcinales archaeon
ATTCTCGTTTCTCTTTTTATCTGTTCACGCTCCCACTAAATAAATTTTTGCCTTTGCAATGCAACGCACAATTTAGATAAATTTTTAAAGGAGCCGTTTAATTTCTAATTTGTTCTGTCAAGTCGAAGAAATGAAAAAAATAATTATTGGTGGTGGAAGAGCAGGGAGGGATCTGGCAGCTCAGTTACCCGAATCTGTAATTATTGAGATAAACCCGGAAAAGCGTGAGAAACTTCTGGGATTAGCGGGCGTGGAGGTAATTATTGGCGATGGAAGTGATGAAGAATTGCTAAAGCGAGTTGGTTTGGATGATGCCGAGGCTTTTATATCGCTCACGGGCAATGACGATGTTAATTATCGAGCAGCAGCTATTGCGAAGAAACACGGTGTCCCAAAGATAATTGTTCGGGTGGAAGACCCGGAAGACAGGGAGAGGTTTCAGAAGCTGGGCATTGAATTCATCATGTTTCCTACAAAGATCGTTGCGAATCTCATCAGCGATATGATGCGTTCTGGTTTTGACGCAAGCGTCGAAACTCGCACGCATTTCGAAAAAATCCTCGTTCCAATCCTCAGTAAAAATACGGTGGATAAGGCGTTCAAAGAAGCTTTGTTCGTTGCTTCCGTTGCGAGGGCGGAGGTCACTGCTGTATCATCTATGGAGATAGACAGGCAAGAGATGGAATCCCGGGCAATGGAGATGGGTGTGCCGCTTAAGATATTGTCGGAAGAGGAAAAACTGATGGACATAATAAAAAAGCACCTGCATTACCCCGGCTGTATAATATTAGACATCCTAAAAGAGCACTCCTATCACCCGGATTGTATAATAATAGACCACGAAGAACTCGGCATCCTGGATAAATTGTTCAACCGAAGTGTCGTTTTGAAGCTGATAAAATGCGCTTCCTGCCCGGTGCTTGTTGCGCGAACGTTCAGGTATTACGAACGCGTTCTTGCCCTTCTCGATTCTTCTGATATATCAGCGAGTGTTGGAAGGCACGCGGTTCAGATAGCACATTCGTGCGGGGCTGAGTTGCATTTACTCATTCTGGAGGTTGTTCCAGGTGAGTTGATTGACGGGATAAAGAAGATGGGAGAAAAAGGAAACGTGCGGATTATTGAAAAGTGGATAGAAGGTAACCCGGGGATAGAAGCGGTAAAAGAGGTAAAAAGTGGGAAATACGAGCTCGCAGTGATTCCCTGGAAAGGAACGGGTGTCATAAGGTCAGACCTGATAAGGAAAATAGTAAACGACGCTCCCTGCTCTGTTCTAACGGTTGTGTGATGCTTATGATAATAAGTCCTTATTTCCCTTTATTTGCGATTGCCGTCTTTGCGTTTATGATTCCCATCCTTTCTGATAGAATAGGCGTTCCGGCAGTGGTTGGGGAGATTATCTGTGGCGTTATTATCGGTAGAAGCGTACTGGGGCTTTTTACCGGTGAAGAAGAGGGTATAGCGTTTCTCTCAAGCTTCGGATTTATATTCCTGATGTTCCTGGTGGGTCTGGAGATAGATTTCTCGCAGGTCGAAGTTCACGGAGCGAAGTTGTTCGTATTCGGAAGTTTTACATTCCTCCTCACGCTCGCCATTTCGATATTCCTGACGCGTCAACTGGGCTACGGGTTCTACATGGCACTCGTTCTTTCAACCTCCTCAGTAGGATTGATCGTGCCAACGCTAAGGGAACAGGGTCTGTTAAAGAGCGAATTCGGACAGACAATCATCATATCGGCATTTGTTGCGGATTTTACCACCATGTTGCTCCTTACGGTACATACTCTTTACTACGAAGAAGGAATGACCTGGGGGATGGTGTTAATTGCACTCGTATTCGTTCTGTTTTTCGCGGTGTATTACGTGGGTAAGCATGCAATCTGGCACTATCCGGAGCGACTTTCAAAGTGGTTTAAATCTGACCACCCGTCGGAGATAGGGGTGCGGGCTTCTTTCGCATTGCTGCTGGTATTCGTTGTTCTATCCGATATTGTTGGTGTGGAAGCCATATTAGGGGCGTTTCTCGCGGGTGTGATACTTTCCATTCTGTTCCGTGGTGGGACGGTACTCGAACAGAAACTCTACGGAATAGGATACGGATTCCTCATACCCATATTCTTTATAAACGTGGGGATGCAGTTTGATCTTTGGACATTGGCGGGAGGAGGGTTTTATCTGGTTCCACTACTACTTTTAATCGCATTCGTAGTGAAGATAGTGCCGTCCCTGCTTTTCCTAATCAAATATTCGTTAAAGGAAAGCATTGCTGCGGGCGTTTTGCTCTCTTCGAGATTGTCATTGATAATTGCGGTGGCTGCGGTCGGGATGGAACTCGGCGTGATAGATACTGCAATGGGCTCGGCAATTATTCTACTTGCGATAATAACGAGTATTTGCTGTCCTACTATTTTCAGGCGGATGCATCAGCACCAGCGCGGGAAGGAGAAGAAGGAGTAGCGTTGATGATTCCAGAACGGAAAAATCTGTGTAAATCAGTCTGAAAGTTAAATTTTATAGACGCAGATTAACGCTTGTGGGCTCTGCCCACATCCCCGCAAGCCCTGAAAGGGCTTAATTGACACAGATAAAAGGATTATCCATATTTTCGGGTGGAATGGATGTGATTGATAAAATGTTTTATGCTCCCCACCATTACTTTGCTAATTCTATCACCGTGCCTGGCGAAGAAAGAGCCGATGAGCGAGAGAATAATTACGTAAGCAACGACAAGCGAAACTAACAGCTCGGAAATGCCCGTTCCCATTCCGAGCGCAACAGCCAGCAGCACAATTGAGAACTCGCCCCTCGGCGTCGTGTATGCGCCGATTCTCAACCCGGTCTCAAGCGAGTCGTACAGCCTTTTCCCAATAAGTGCGCCACTGACGAACTTTCCTAAGATGGACAGGATTATGAGTGCAAGGAGTGCGAGGACAAAATCTGCCGAAACTGCAAATTTTAATGGAAACATCATTCCGAAGGAGAAGAAGAAGATGGTGAGGAATAAGTTCTTAAATGAGATGGTGGCGCCGAAGAGCTTCTTGAAGGACTTGGCTCCCGAGAGTGCGGAGCCGAGGAAAAATGCAACAATCACCTCAGAAACACTCAGGAGATGTGCAATTGCAGAAAATCCAAATATGAGTGCGAAAATGAGCAGTATGGGTATTTCATCGTCACGCTCGAACAGGGGCGAGATGAAGTTGCTTAGCCTTCTGACGAGTGCTAAGATGAATACAATGAGTAGCAAAGTCGTTGATAGGGACACTGGAATCATGGCGAGGCTGCCGGACATAGTGGAAGTCAGCACCACGAGCAGAATCGCCAGTATTATGTCCTCAAACACCATCAGCCATACAACGGTCTCTGCTTCCGGGTAGATCAGCCTCTTGTTCTCTATCAGCGAGGATATGACTATTGCAGAACTGCTGATGTAAACTGCGGATGCGAGTATGAAAGCCTCTAATAGGCTCAAGCCAATGAGGAGGCCCAGCGAAAACCCTGCGATGAAGTTCACGAAGAAGTCTGTGCAACCCGCAAATAACCTTCCAGGCTCTTTTATGCCTTTAAAGTTGAACTCATGTCCGATGTAGAACATCAGGAGGATTATACCGATTTTACCCAGCCACTGAACGAACTCGTACGAGGATATTAAGTCGAAGCCACTCTTTCCGAGTATTATTCCTGCAATTATGTACGCAGGGATTGAGGCTTGCCGGAGATATTTCGATGCCAGTCCAAGGGCTAAGCAAGAGACCGTTATAATGCCCAAATCCACCATAAAGGTCATTTAGCTTCGTCCCAGAATCACTCTCTGACATGCATTTATTTGCTCACGCTCACCTATCGCCACTATCAGGTCTCCCTCTTCGAAGACCGTTTCCGGTGGCGGGCTGATGATGCTCTGCCCCTTTCTCGACAGTGCGATTATCGTGACGCTCGTCCTCTTTCTGATTGCCAAATCTTCGATGCTCTTTCCCACCATATCCTCTGTTATCGGACATATATGGATATTTATTCTGAGGTCAGAGATTTCGGAAAACGAGACTTCAACGTCCTCGCGCTCTATTGTGAGCATCGCTCCGGTTAGAACGCTTCCGACACGTCGTGCTTCTTCCGAGGTCAGCCTTGTAACCGAGGGCTTCTCAGCTCCGGCTTCTAATACGTAGAGTTCTATCTCTCCGGTCGCCAAGAATATTACCGCTACTTTATCCCCCGTTGGACTTTCTATCTCATACTTCGTGCCTATCTCGGGAAGTTCGGAGATTCGCATTTTTACAACACCCTCTTTTAAATATTTATACAGAGGTAAAGGATATATCTTTTAATTTGACGTTGTCAGATTCAACTAACCGCGGAGTTCACGGAGAACACAGAGGATAGAGGGTTAGCGGTTTGGAGGTTTGGAGGTTTAGCTAACGAGCTGAACCGCTAATGAACTAAACCTCTAATTCCGCGGTAGGGTAAAGTTGAAATGTGATAAAGTCAAGATATATGTTTAGCTGAGGCGAAAATTTAGAAACCACGAGATTAACACAAGAATACGGAATTAGACACAGGATACTGGTTAAATCCATATTTTATATCTTACATCTTCACACTTTCTCGTGGAAATCTGTGTAATCTTGTGGTTTGCTAAACACGTACGAACAATTTTTTCTTTTAGCACAGGTTTTCTTTTTTCTAAAAAAGAAAAAGTGTGGCAACAACTTTTTAATCTCCCTTCCCATTCTTTTTCTCTATGCAACAAACACTCGTACAAACCGTAATCCCCATATTCTCAATCATCGTAGTCGGATATGCGATAGGAAGAATCAAAAAGGTAAATATTCAAGCCTTTGTTGATCTAATCGTTTATATCGCAGGTCCGTGCTTAATTTTCGCGTCTATTGCACGAAGCGACATCAACGTAGCGGATTTTACCACAATCGCCGGCGCAGCATTAGCAATCATACTCATCATGGCTTTCTCCGCTTTCATCATCTTTAAAATAACCAATTCGGACAGAAAAGGCTTGTATTTGCCCATGGTCTTCGGTAATACGAGTTATTTAGGCTATCCCGCTGCATTATTCGCTTTTGGCATGGACGGCTTGTCACGAGCGGTTGTTTATGATATGATGAATTCTTTAGTTATCTTCAGCCTCGGCATCTATATCGTGCACCACAAAAACGAGTTGCAAGAAGCATTCAAAGTTCCGTTACTCTACGCGGTGGTAATTGGCTTGGCAGTCAATCTCTTACAAATTCACGTTCCCGATTTGGTATTCACACCAATTGAACTGATCGGGATGATCACCATTCCCTTAGCATTACTCGTGCTCGGCTATAAACTGACGGAGATAAAAATAAGCGCAGCAAAAATAGCACTACTCGCTTCTGTATTCAGGATTGGTGGTGGAGTTTTAGTTGCCCTTGTGATAATCCATCTCCTGTCCATAGACGGGTTAGTAAAAGACATCATAGTGCTTCAGGCAGCAATGCCATCTGCCGTTATGTCCATGATATTAGCCGCTAAATACAACAGAGACGCTTCGTTAGTCGCCTCGGTCGTTCTCATTACCACGGTTCTCAGTATGATCTCGCTACCGCTCATCTTGTCTATTCTACTGCCGTCGATTTAAGCAGACACGGATTTACCGTGATTTACGCGGATTTAAATTTTTATTGAGCAGATACAATACATGTTATGTATTTAAGTAGCTTTTTATCACTGTATCCTAAGCTATATTATAAAAGAGGAGGAGGGGCAGTAGGGTAGCCAGGTTATCCTCGTGGCTTTGGGAGCCATGGACCCCAGTTCAAATCTGGGCTGCCCCATAAATCTTTTCTTTCAAAAGAAAGTTTAATCAAAGAAATAAAGCGAAAGGGAATGAAGAACAAAAGCTTAGCGGACATTGTGGGTAACAAAACCGTAATGAAAATCGCAGTGATACTATTATTAGTAGTGCTCGCTATCGTCATCGCTCTTATCGCCTATTTTGCATTTTTGAGCAACAACGAAGAAACAACCGGTCTTGAGATCGCAAATATTAAAATCACAGACCCGAAACCATCGCTATTAAACGATAGAGCCATAACAATTGACTGCGGCGAATCGGTTACACTCAACGTTACCGTCCAGAACAAAGGCGATAATATTACGCATGGAACTGATTATTCTGTTGGTATAGCGGTGATCACCAATGCAGGAGACGAGTACTGGCGATTACCTGCTGAGCAATTTGTAGGGGTAGATTTGGGTCCCGGGGGAAAGTCACAGCACACATTCACAGCGATAAATAGAAGGGAACGTCCATTTAGAGGTGAATGCGAAATTCAGGCATATATCAAATCAGTAGAGACGGATGAAGTAATTGCTCGCAGCGATGTCGTGACCGTTGAAATACGATATCCCTCTTAAATATCCTCGATGGTTTCTAAGCGCTCTCTCCCTTTTTAGAGGTTTAGCTCGTTAGCGGTTCAGCTCGTTAGCTAAACCTCCAAACCGCTAACCCTCTATCCTCTGCGTTCTCTGTGAACTCCGCGGTTAATCTGACAATGTCAAGTTAATTACTGAGTATAATAAATCGGTAGACATGCCATCAACAATATTAGTTGGGGGATTTTTTGGTGACGAGGGAAAAGGGAAGATCATCGCGTATCTTGCAAAGCATGACAAGCCGGAGATAGTTGCACGGGGCGGAGTAGGACCCAATGCGGGGCATACGGTAATAGAAGAAGGGACGAGATACGCATTGAGAATGGTTTCTTCGGGATTGGTGTGTAAATCGGCACGGCTTCTTATCGGCGCGGGCGTATTGGTTGACCCACGAGTGCTCAGAGGTGAAATAGAGTCTTTTGGGCTGCGGGGACGCGTAGGCGTGGATCGGCGCTGCGGAATTATAGAGCTGGAGCATATAGAAGTGGACAAGAGTGATGCGCATTTAAAGGGTAAAATAGGATCTACGGGCACGGGATGCGGGCCTGCGAATTCAGCGCGGGTATTAAGGAAGGCAAGACAGGCGAAGGATGTAAAGGAGTTGCAGGATTTACTTTGTGACGTGCCTCTAGAAATAAACGAGGCTTTGGACCGTGGAAACGGTGTGCTGGTAGAAGGCACGCAAGGGTTTGGTATTTCTCTGTTCTATGGAACATACCCATTCGTTACTTCTAAGGACACGACTGCATCACAGATGGCTGCTGACGTTGGCATAGGACCTACACGAGTAGATGACGTGGTTGTCGTATTCAAGTCATTTCCAACGCGAGTGGGTGAAGGTCCGTTTGAAACGCAAATGACCGAAGAGAAAGCGGAGGAATTGCATATCGAGGAGTACGGCACGGTTACACATCGGAAGAGACGAATAGGACGGTGGGATGGAAAAATGGCTGCGTACTCTGCAATGATAAACGGAGCGACGATGGTGGCTTTGAGTGGTGTGGACCGGTTAGACCAGTCATGCAGAGGTGTGACGGAGTACGCGGAGTTGAGTAAGGCGGTAAAGGATTTTGCAGCTCAGGTTGAACAGGATACGCGAGTGCCCGTGAAGTTGATCTCTACGGGTCCTGAACTCTCAGAGATAGTGGATTTAAGAGAGGTGAAATAGAAGGGGAGTAGCGGTCTATTATCTTATCACTCTCAAAAGTACCTTTTCTAAATTCTCCCTGCTTTTCGATGCCGTTTCTACTATTTTGTTGTAGTCCAACGCGTCCTCGGCAATGATACCATGTGCGTAATTATCCACCGTACTTATATTTGCGTATCGAAGCCCTAACTCAGTCGCAAGTGTCGCCTCAGAAGCCATGTTCATTCCCACCACGTCCGCATAATCCTTGATAAAGTTTATCTCCGCTTTCGTTTCGAGCCTCGGTCCCACAGTCTGGAAATACACGCCTTTGTCAACGATTTTAACG
>JAUWPM010000135.1 GCA_030611585.1 Methanosarcinales archaeon
GACGAAATCAGAAGTTTTTTCTTAGCGTACTTCATTTTATTTTTTACTTGTGGAGAATCTACGAGGAACGATGGAAGAGCTAAGTGACGAGATACGGAAATATGCGTTGCAGAATGCGGTGAAGTATGGCAAATCGCCGAAAAAGGACGTAGTACTGAAGAGAATGCTTGCAGAACATCCGGAATTGAGAAAAGATGCTAAAACTCTATCAACAGCGGTGCAAGAGGAGATAAAGAACATAGCGTCAATGAGTAAGGAAGAGCAAACGGAAGCATTGGTAAAAATAGCTCCGGAGTTAATGGCTGAGCTAAACGAGAAGAGAAGTGGCGAGCGTGCTGAAATTGGCTTGCCCGAACTGCCGCACGCGAAAGGCGAAAACGTGGTGATGCGATTTGCTCCGAATCCTAACGGCGCTGCAACACTCGGCAGTGCTCGTGGCATTATTGTCAATTCGGAATATGCCAGAATGTATGGGGGTAAATTCATTCTGAGATTTGACGATACGGATCCAGTATTAAAGAGACCATTATTAGACGCTTATGATTGGTATCGCGAGGATTGCGCGTGGCTGGATGCCGAGCCCAATGAGGTGATCGTGGCATCGGAACGTATAGATTTGTATTACAAGTATGCGGAGGAGCTGCTAAAAAAAGGCGCCGCTTATGTCTGCTTCTGCCCTGCCGCGACGTTTAAAGAGTATAAGGATCGCAAACGACCCTGTCCTCATAGGACTGCGAGCGTTGAAGAAAACGTAGACTATTGGGAGAAGATGTTGAACGGCGTTTACGAAGAGAAAGAAGCAGTGCTGCGGATAAAAACGGACATGGCAAGTCCGGATCCCGCGTTACGCGATTGGGTTGCATTTAGAGTCTTAAAAAAAGATCATCCGCGAGTTGGCGAGAAGTACATGGTGTGGCCAATGCTGGATTTTGAATCGGCAATCGAAGATCACCTGCTTGGCTTGACGCACATAATAAGGGGGAAGGACCTCATGAAATCGGAGAAGCGGCAGCGGTTCTTATACGACCATCTTGGCTGGGAGTATCCCCGGACTATGCTCTGGGGCAAGATAAAAATGCACGAGTTTGGTAAATTCAGCACGTCCGAACTCAGGAGAAGTATAGAACGCGGTGAGTACGAAGGCTGGGACGATCCAAGACTGCCAACGCTCCGAGCGCTGCGTAGAAGAGGGTTTCAGCCAGAAGCGATTCGTAAGTTCTTTATCTCGCTCGGCGTTACGCGAAATGACATCGCGGTGAGCATGAAGAATTTGTATGCGGAGAACCGGAAGATGGTGGATGCGAAAGCGCCGCGATACTTCTTCGTGCGTAATCCCGTAGCAATGCAATTGGGAGGGGAGAGTCCTACCATAGCAAGGGCATTGAAGCATCCGTCACGAGAGGAGTATCGGGAGATAAGAACTGGCAGTACCGTTTACCTCAGTGATGCTGATTTCGCGAAACTAAAAATAGCGGGACAGAAAATAAGGCTGAAATATTTTTGCACTGTGGAAATCGAGAGCACTGAGCCATTAGTGGCGAAGGTTGTTGATAGAGCTACAAAACCAACGACCGCGAACATGCCGGTTATCCAATGGGCGCCTACGGATGGCATAAAAGTCACGATAAAGCGACCTGAGGGAATAGAGGAAGGTATAGGCGAACCGCTAATTGCTACTGAACTCGGGAATGTGGTTCAGTTCGAACGGTACGGGTTCGTCAGGATTGATTCGGT
>JAUWPM010000055.1 GCA_030611585.1 Methanosarcinales archaeon
AGAGTGCACAAAAATGCCGCGAAGCCCATCGCAACAAGCATATTCTTTGGTGGTTCTCTTGCCTCGCATACCGGTTCTTTTCTTGAAAACCATGTAAGATATGGCACTTTCAAACCAGTGTGAAGGAAAGTTCCTATCGAAGCACCTTCGAGTAATAACCATATGATTGGCAGGTGTGACAAAGCAGAAGCTTCTACTATCATTGTCTTGCTCACGAAACCATTAAATAATGGGAACCCTGAAATGGAGAAAGCACCGATCATATAAAGCCAGAAGGTGAGCGGCATATATTTATAGAGACCACCAAGTTCTGTGAATTTACTTCTACCTGTTACTTCTATTACGGCACCCGCACCCATAAAGAGCAGGGCTTTGTAAAGGATATGACAGAATGCGTGCGCTGCTGCACCATCTAACGCCATCATAGTCCCTATTCCAACACCACATACCATATATCCGACCTGAGAGACGATATGATAGGCAAGAAGTCTTCTTATGTCATTCTCAAGCACTGCGAAGACAACTCCATATACCGCCATTATTGCGCCTAACCATATTAAAACCTCCGCACCCGGGAAACCTCTTATCAACATGTATATCGCGCTTTTTGTCGTGAATGCAGTTAAAAACACAGCGCCAGTAATCGTGGCTTCCGGATAGGCATCAGGTAACCAGGCATGCAGTGGTGGAACTGCGGCATTTATAAGCAAACCAGTAAGTATGAAGTAGGAAGCGAAACTATTCAAACCGATGAAATTGAAAGCGATCGAACCGGTAGCTTGAACGTGCATAATAACGCCCCCTAATAGACATGCACCAGCTAAAATATGTACCATTATATATCGTAATCCCGCTTGATAAGAATGCTTCGTTCCTCGCAATCCGATAAGAAACATCGAAGATATAGCCATTATCTCACAAAATACGACCAAAGTGTAAAGGTCGCCGGTGAAGACAACGCCGAGTGTGCATCCGACATACATAAATGCCGCTACATGCTCTCCGCTTCTGTTAACGTGAAGTGCATAGATCGTCATGCAAAAGGATGCAATAACGAATATATACGCAAAAACTAAGCTCAGCTTATCCACTCGACCAAAAACAAGTTCGTATTCCAAAAATGGAATTCGCCAGAATACCCCCGTAGTCATACTCCGAAGGTCTATGAAGGCTAATATCGGTAAGAGAAGCAGGTATGCCTTCTGCCATTTGCCTTTCAAGAAAGGTATCAGAAGTGCACCAAAGATGTATATAAATCCCGGGTGCAGCCACTCAATCATTATTTGCTCACCTCCTGCAACTCACTACTAATGCTTCTCATAATAATCCTCCTCCTTCTGAAGCCAATGATGACCCAATGCTTTTGAGACGACGATAATCAAAATGCATCCGACAAAACCGTATAATGCACTGAAGCCGGGGATTTCTTGCCATACGAAGACAGCATGACTATGAAAGTGGGGGGACAAATGAAGGAGCACCTCCACTAATACACTCACAAAAAGGCAAACGTACAGCATCCAAAACAAGTGCTTCATTTCCATTTTTCCCATCTTTCATATCCTCTCCTATTTTTCCACGCTATCCCGGTCCCCAGTTCAAGGCGATATCAAAATGCTGCCATCAGGTACGCCGCGACACAAAAAACTGAGAAAGCAGTTGCAAAAAGCACCGCAGTTCCCTTCGCCAGGTTGTGGACGTCCGGATGTATCTTTTTTAGCTCTTCCAAATCCCGCTCATATTTCATGTATTCGGGATTGAAACCCCTGAGCAACTTCGCACCCGCTAAATCCACCATCGCCCTCGTTGCAAGCACAGGATCCTCACTGAATCCTCTCCATACACCAACAACCATATCCCCTTTTTTCATCATCTGCATTTACCCCCTTTTGTATTTATTCACCTACATATACATCTGCATATACAATAAAAAGCTTTTCGGTTTTTACTTATATAAATACCTTTTGTCTCCGTTTTCATCTGCATCGGACTAACCCAGCGATAGGCTCTCTACTAAATCCTTCCCCGGTTCTGATAGCCGATAGTAAGCCACGTTATCTCGCTCTATCCTATCCACGAGCCCCATCTTGAGAAGTGAATTTGATTCATCGAATCTGTTGCTCATTCCTCGTAATCCACCGAGGATATTCGTGGGGTCTATCCCGATGTTCCTTGACATCTCCGCGGGATACGAGTCCTCTGGATAGATTTTATATAGATACATCACGATCTCTGTTCTCACTCTGCTTCTTCTGAGCGAACGGCTAATATTTTTCATACCTCATCCTTCTTTCTTTTAATCTTCCAAAGGCAGCCCTAACTGGATACCCTGCATCTCCTCAAGCGTTTTTCCACGCTATTCTCTCTAATCTAATTTCGTTCGAGGGAATGTTATATCAAAATGCTGCCAACAGATACGCCGCGACACAAAGAACTGAAAAAGCAGTTGCAAAAAGTACCGCAGTGCCCTTCGCCAGGTTGTGTACGTCGGGACGTGTTTTCTTAAGCTCTTCCAAATCCCGCTCATATTTCCTGTATTCGGGATTGAAACCCCCGAGCAACTTCGCACCCGCTAAATCCACCATTGCCCTCGTTGCAAGCACAGGATCCTCACTGAATCCTTTCCACGCACCAACAACCTTATTCCCTTTTTTTATCATCTAATCTACCTCTTTTTTCCGGCTATGTATGTGCACCTGTATATGTAAGTACACATGTATTAAAAAGCTTTTCGGTTTTTACCTTTATAAATAGTTTGCGACTTTGTTCTCAGCAAAAAGCTAACTGGACGTTGCCAGATCAACCGCAGAGTTCACGGAGAATAGCGGTTTCGCTAACGAGGCTGAACCGCTAATAAACTAAACCTCTAATTAAACCAATTTCAGGCTCTCTATCAATCCCTTTCCGTGTTCTGATAGGCGATAGTATGCCACGTTATCTCGCTCTACCTTTTCCACAAGCCCCATCTTAAGTAGTGAATTTGACTCATCGAATCGGTTGCCCATCCCCCGTAATCCACCGAGGATATTCGTGGGATCCACTCCAATGTTCCGCGACATCTCCGCCGGATACGATGCCCTCGGATAGATCGTATATAGATACATTACGATCTCTGTTCTCACTCTGCTTCTTCTGAGCGAGCGCAATATTTCCTCAACCCTCTCTTCTTCTACCATTCTGGCTTAATCCTTACCCAACATCTCGTCAAGCACATCCAGCAGGTTATTTATTGTGAATGGTTTCCAGAGGTATCCATCAGCTCCCGCGTCCATCGCCATATTCCTGTTCTCGGGCGTGTCCATTGCGGTGACAACGAGTATCAAGGCATTTGGGTCCTCCTGTTTTATCTTTTTTATCGCTTGAATGCCGTCCATTTCCTCCATTACCAGATCCATGGTAACGAGATCGGGCTTCAACTCTTTATATTTATCCACGCCTTCCTTACCATTAGTAGCGAAGCCCACCACTTCGTATCTATCCTTCGCATGGTTCAACATCTCAACCATCATTTCTCGCATATAAGGCGCATCTTCCACAATCAATATCCTCTTCTTCCGCATTTTTATCCCCTCCCACTTATTTCTCCTTTCTTTGATAGTGTGAAGAAGAATTTCGAGCCCTTTCCATGCTCGCTCGTAGCCCATATACGCCCGCCATGCAGCTTTACGTACTCCTTCACGATGGATAAGCCCAGCCCCAGACTCTCGGACTTCCTGGTCAGCGACGTATTAACCATAAAAAACCGCTCGAAAATCTTTGGCAAATGCTCTTCCGGAATCCCTATTCCTGTATCCGAGACACAAACACGTATATCCTCCCCTCTATCCTCGACCATGACGTCTATTCCCCCACCCTCATGTGTATATTTGATTGCATTTGATATTAAATTAGTAAAAATAGCAATTATCTTCTGCTTATCGCCTCGAACTTCTATCCCCTCCGGGACGTGTGTGGTGATCGTTTGTTCTTTATCGTTCAGCAGCGGGTTAAAGCTCTTAACCACTTCATTTGCAATTGCCGATATTGACACGTCTTCCAAAGTCATCGCTATCTTACCGCCGTTAATACGTGCGAGTTCGAGCATTCGATTTATCTGCCCCTTAAGTTGCTCCGCATACTTCTCTATATCGCAAACGTATTTTCTCTGTATATCTGTGAGTTCCCCCCGCTTCAGCAGACTGGCATAGCCTACGATTGGAGTAAGAGGGGACCGAAGCTCATGGTAAGCCGCATTGAGGAAATTCTTCTTCATATTATCCAGTTCTTTGAGTTCTTCACATATTGCACATAGTTCTTCCTCTCTTTTTAGCTTCGTGAGGTCCATCAGGGAAGCGACTCTGATTTTTCTCCTTGGAATAGGCTCTATGCTAACTTTTACATCCGTTATATCCCCCTCCCGGCCAACGAACTTGAATCCGCAGCATGGTAGCTCTTCTTTTTTCTCATTGTGGTAACATTTCATCACTTTTCCCAAATCTTCGGGAGCAACAAATTCAGTCCACTTCTTCCCCACCGCTTCTTCTCTCGAATACCCACTCAAAGTCTCAAATTCTTTATTAACTGTAGATATTGTATCGTCCTCCTCAATTAGACACAACGGAGTGAGAACGTGCTCGAAAATCGTCCTGCATTGCTCCTCAGCATTCTTTAATTCCTCCTCCGCCTCCTTGCGCTCCGTGATGTCCTGCAATGTTTCCAGTGCTCCAATAACCATTCCTTCAGAGTCTTTCAACGGCGCTGCGGTGAATAATAGCCATTTACCTTCTTCTCCCAGCGGGGGAAAGAAATTTAGACCTTCGTAAGCGCCTTCGATTAAAGATGACATTTTGTATTTGTCCCCATACCAATCTTTGAATTTACTCGCCGACGCTTTATCAACGATCAAATCAGCCATAACAGGTCTCTTCTCAGCATAAAATGCCATCCATTGCCTGTCAGTCCCAACTACTTCTTCTCTTTTTAATCCCGTTAAGGATTCAACTGCGGTGTTCCAGTGAGTGATTTTATGCTCATTATTGATTACGAATGTGGGAATGGACGAGCCATCAACAATTTCTGCGAGTTTCTCCTCTGCCTCCTTGCGCTTGGTAATGTCTCTTATATCGCCAATTACTCGTGTCACTTCTCCATGTTCATCAAAAACCGGAATCCATTCGACGTCAAAATATCTATTCGTGCCATCTGGTAGAGAGAAAAACCGTTCAGTGCGGGCGGCTTCGCCCTTCTCAAAAACAGAATGAACGGGACAACCTTCACAAATCTCTTCCAGTCCCCACAAACCCTCATAACATCTTTTACCAATTGCTACTTCCCTTTCCACTCCGTTTCTAATTTTATTTAAACACCCTTTGCTCAAATCTAATATTCTCAAATCTCGGTCAATCACGAAAACAGTTTCTTCAATGATATCTAGTATTCTCAGGAAGTAATCCCTTTCTTTATCTTTATCTATTTCGCTCATTTTCGTCTTCTTCGTTTCCCGCTTTTCAGCTTAGCTCAACATCTCGCCTTCGAGTTCGTTAACGTACAGGTGAAGAGGCGGTTTCGGACTCTTCACTCCTCAGACGCACCGCCGCGCATTAGCTATTTTATTATTATAGGGAGCTGCTATAAATATTCTTCTGCGAGAGTTTAGATGTGTGGGTAATGGAGCCTGATGAGGACACATACATATTTTGTTGCTTCGCTACAAATTTTATCTTCTTCCCCTTAAGTTTCTCATAGGTAGATTTTCCAACAGGTATCTCAACTTCCCTTCCCACGATCTGAATCTTCGTGTTGAGTTCAACCTCTTCAATAAGCTCTGATAGATTAGATTCTACTTGTAAGCCTCCTGGGATTCGATAATGCTTTCCGTATTCCAGTTCCTCAATCGATCGTAGGTCCTTTGAATTAACCTCGACCAGTGGAGGCAGTTCCTTCGTTTTTTAGAAGAAACATAAGAACCAGAAGGGGGCAAACTCCTAAACTCAATCTTGGGACGACTTCTCTGGGACGTCCTCAGGATTCCTGCCCTGCCCTACCCTACCCAACCACTGAAAAACACTTATCTAAGATACAGCTACTAAAACCATAAATCCAAAAAATGCTGCAGATACCACCAGAAGGACCACTGCAACTATCAGACGTGCTATTCCCTCTTTGGTTTTCATGTCAGTCTCGGTAAAAGGCTGAACCAGCTCCTCCTCGCTCTCCGACATAAAGAACCATTTTATTAACCACTTCTGCATTTTATCACCTCTTTCTTACTACAATGTTTATCTCGTTTGATACACGAGCTAACTAATAGTTACGCATTCATTTATAATATACCTATCACAGAGTGAAGGAGCTCCAGGATGGGCTCGGGATACACTCCCAGGATGAAAGATACAACTGCAAGAATGAGAAGAGGAATAGTCATTGTTAATGGAGGGTCTCTAATCTTATCATTATTTGCTAGTGCTGGTTTCAAAGGACCGAAGAATATTTGTAACCCACGTAAGAATGTATAGACCAGCGTTAGTATAGTTGACATGACCGCCAGGATGACAATTGGCAGCATAATGGGATTTTCCAGTCCGAACTGGAAAGCGCCTGTAAACAGTACCCATTTCCCTACAAAACCACTGAATGGCGGAATACCCGATAGTATCAATGACGCGGATATCCAGAGTGTAGCGGTTATAGGCATCCTATGCCAGAGTCCACCCATCTTTCTCATGTCCCTGATCCCCGTTACATAAACTAATATGCCCCCGGTTGAGAAGAAAATTGCTTTACCCAGGATGTGACTCAGGAAGTAAAAGATTCCACCTTCAATACCCAAAACAGTGAATGCTCCAATCCCAAATACCGAGTACGATATCTGGCTTATTGTTGAGCAAGCGCAGAGTCGTTTCACGTCTGTTTGAGCCAATGCAAGAAGTGCGCCGTATATCATTGTTATCGCCGCAAACACCATCATCGGTATGCAAAAAACTTTGAGATCGTCATGCAGTGGCAAAACGAGAACCCGGACTATCACGTAAGCCGCGATATTCGCATAAACCGCAAGCAATCCCGCTATGCACGTGGGATGTTCCGCGTGAACCCAGGGCATCCAAACCTGGAAAGGAACCATTGCCAGCTTAATAGCCAATCCGAGAAGGATAAAAGAAGCAATCCAGAGAGTAAGTGGATTCCCTGCAAGATTGTGTAACTCCGAGATCTCAAAGCTACCTATCTGCGTATAGCCCCATATAATCCCGATCAGGAAGAAGGTCGCCTCAGCAACTCCCCAGAAAAGACACATTAACGCAACTTTGTAACGCTCTATAAAATCGGAATAGCCAAATGTAGCCATTATGAAATAAAGGGGAATAACAGTCAACAGTTCCATGAACAAATACATTGCTATAAGGTTTGTAGCAAAGGAAACACCCATGAAACCTACGGAAAAGAAGTTGAACAAAAAGAAGAACCGCGTGTAATACATAAGCCAGGTCTTTTTATCCACTTCTCCGTATATTGCCTCTATTCTGTGGTCTACGTAGTGTATCGAGTAAAATGCAAGGGCAAGGCAGATTAAATTCATTATCAATGCAACTGGTATACTCAAACCGTCTGCTAAAAGATTAAAATTGATCACCGCTCCAATTGGGTATTCCTCAAAAATTGTTTCTCCCCCATAAACTCTGATGCCCGCTATGCAAAGAAGAACAGTAGTGTATAAGTGAGTAATGCCCGCTATCCAGCCTGCCTTCTCTCCCATTTTTGATCTGGTTAAAAATATGATTACGGAGGCTATGACGGGCACTATTAGTGTTTGAAGAAGAATATGCGGTATCATTTATTTTATCCCCACCCCCCACAATAGCATTATAAAGAGGAGGATGATGAAGGATATAAGGACATATATTAAATTCCACGGTAAGTATCCAATCTCACTCTTAAGGGGCTCTATCCCGTTATACATGGCTTTTGGGGTAGAGGTGAGTCCCTTATGATAAAATTTATCCATCCACTTCTCACAAACCGCAACTGCGCCAGGGGAAGACTTAGAAGCTCCTGCCGTTCTCAATACGTTTCGGTCAATGAAATTCGCAAATGTTATCAGTGGCTTTTGACAGAACCACACAAATCTCATCCCGGGTATTCTGACGAGCCAATCGGTATCGAGATTGATCTTCTTTTGTTCCGGTGGATATACTCCTGAGATTATGAGCACGTAGAAAGCTAAAGAAGCGAACATTAGCATCTGGGCTTGTCCCACCACATGGCTGCCCGTGTAAGGCATATAACTAAGGGCAGCAGTGTTAGGGAGAATATTATAAAGTAGTTGCGGATAAACACCCAAAAAGACACATAAAAAGGCTGGAATACCCATGCCAAGCATCATATTAAGCGGTGGTTCATGGGTCCTTATGCCGGAGTCTTTGGCAAAGAAAGTGAAATAAGGAACTTTTACGCCCGCATGGTGAAACACACCCGCAGAGGCAAGTTGTAAAAGAACCCATACGATACCCAAATGCAAACTTCCAGCTTCTGTGATAATCATTGATTTGCTTACAAAACCGCTGAATCCGGGGAATGCGGATATTGATGCTGCTGCTATCATACAGCACGCAGTCGTAAATGGCATGCTCTTCCATAATCCGCCCAGTTCCGTGCAATTTTCCTTTCCCGTCATTTGAATGACAGACCCGGCGGACATAAAAAGAAGTCCCTTGTATATGATGTGGCAGAAAGCGTGAGCCACTGTACCACATATTGCCAGGTCAGTTCCTATTCCTACGCCGCATAACATGAATCCTACCTGGTTAAGAAGACTATACCCAAGCACCCGCCTTACGTTATTCTCAAGAACGGCATAGAAGATGGGGTATACCGTCATTATCGCCCCGATGTATATCAGAACATCAGTCCCCGGGAATGTTCTTACCAGGATATACACCGCACTCTTTGTGGTAAAGGCACTCATAAATACCGCACCTGTAATAGTTGCTTCCGGATAGGCATCGGGTAACCAGCCGTGTATAGGGGGGGCACCAGCGTTCAGTAGAAATCCGATGAATATGAAATAAGAGGCTACCCCACCCACTCCTCCTAATCCTATGTAGTCAAACGCAACGGTGCCCGTATTAATGACATACATGATTATGCCTCCTAATAGACATAAACCACCGAAGAAGTGCCACAAGAAATACCTCATTCCAGCCCTTCGTGCTCTATCCGTCCTCCTGAGCCAGACAAGGAGCAGAGATGCAATCGCCATTATCTCCCAGAAGATATACAGGGTGAAGAGGTCGCCTGCGAAAACAACGCCAAGTGCACTGCCTACGTAGAAGAATGATGCCATGTGCTCAATGCTGCTCTCCACGTGGAGTGCGTAAAGAACCATACAAAATGCAGCAAGGGAAAATATTAATCCGAAACACAAACTCAGTTTGTCCACTCTACCGAGGACGAGTGTATATTGCAAAAATGGTATCTGCCAGAAAGGACCACTACTCCCTAATACGCCCTTAAACATGAGAATAACAACTATAAGCGCCGCTGTTGGAGGTAAAAGCAAATATGCCTTTTTCCATTTACCTTTAAACAGAGGTATGAGGAAGGCACCAAAGATAAATATGAGTCCCGGATGCAACCACTCAATCATTCTCTGCCCCTCCTTTTCTTCTCATAGTAATCATAATCCTTCGGAAGCCAGAGACGTAGTCCTTTAGCGAAATAAATCAGAAATACACATGCTGCAAATCCAAATATTGCGTAAAATGCTATCACTCTTTCCCACGGGAACGCAATATGCCAGTGAACCGGTAAACCCGCAATGACCATCCCAGTGAGACAACAAGCATAAATTACAATTAATAAATTCCTATGCGGAGGAGCCGGTTTTTTCGCCATAAAACACAGCACGACGTATGCAACGACTCCAACTATGACGTAAAGCCATAGCAGTACTTTATGCCATAACTCGGAATGCGTATACCAGGAAATGAAAAATATTATCCCGATCAGAGCAAAGAAAGAAACAAAAGATGCAATCAATAAATTCCTACTCCTTATCTCATCTTTCATTTCTTCACACACCTCCAAAAATGTTGCTAACCGCCATCTCTGCAAGGTCAAGGATATGGAACGTATGAGGGAAGAAGCAAAATATGACGGAGAAGATTGCGGTTATAGCTAGGGGAATAACCATGAAGAGATATAGGGGCTGTTCTGTTTCTTTACTTCTTACTCTTTCTTCTCTCCCCCCTCCGTTCGTTTCCACCGGTTTTTCAAAGAATGCGGTTCTTATTATCGGGAAGAAATAAACGACGTCCAGCAAAGAACTTATCAGGATAACGCCTAAGAAAATCGGCATACCTGCTTCCAGTGTTCCAAGGCAGAGATACCATTTACTTATAAATCCGCATACCGGTGGCGCTCCACACATCCCAATCGCACCAATGGTAAATGCGATCATCGTTATCGGCATTTGCCCACGTCTCCCTATACCTGCCATCTGGCTCACTTCTGTCTTCCCTGTTGCTACTATTATCGCTCCTGCGCATAGAAAGAGAGTTATCTTCATGAACCCGTGGAAAGGAATATGAATCATTGATCCTATTGCACCGAAATGACTTAATAACGCCACACCAAAGATGATGTAAGATAACTGGCTTATGGTAGAATATGCTAATCTCCTCTTCAAGTTGTCCTGTCCGATAGCCAAGAAAGAACCCACAATCATGGTGAAAGAAGCAATAGAAGCAAGTATTAGTCCCAGTCCGAGCGAACTCATCAGATCTATTCCATATATGTAGCATACGACCCGGACAAACCCAAATACACCTGCCTTTACTACTGCTACGGCATGCAAAAGCGCGCTTACCGGCGTTGGCGCGACCATTGCAGTAGGAAGCCACGAGTGAAAAGGTATCCATGCAGCTTTCATTAAGCCCAGCATGAATAACGCAAATAATATCATCAATACCCAGGGTGCTGCAGAATCGAGACTTAATATTCCATTGGGCACAAAATCGGTAGTCCCGGTAAGGACATAGGTTAACACTGTCGCAGTGAATAAGAACCAACCGGATGTAAGCAGATATGTCAGGTATTTACGACCTGCAAATAACGCTTCTTTATCCTCGTGATGAGCCACTAACCAGTACGTAGACGCCGTTAACGTCTCATAGAAAACGTAGAAAGTAACGAGGTTCTCGGACATTGCCATGCTTACCGCAGCGAAGATGGCTAAAGCGAACATAAAGAAGTATCGAGTTTGCGCGTGCTCCTTCAATGCACGCATATAGCCTATGGAGTATAGAGAAACCAGAATCCAGAGGCAGGAAGAAGTAAAAGCGAAAAGAAGACCAAAAGCATCTACTTTGTAACTAAGAACGATCCCAGGACATATAGTAAGTAAATGGCACCTGAGCTCTTGTCCTTCCAGAATAATCGGTACCATTGATAGGACAATCAAAAACTGTATTACACCGGCGGTTATCGTGCAGCTCTCCCTCAGATTCACCCGCGTGGAAAGCTTCGGATGATAAAATAGTAGTATGAGGAGAGCACAAATAGCGGGGCATGCAACTGCTAACACCGGTCTAATGGACTCCACTACTACCGTCATGGCACGACCACCCCCAATCCCAATCCCGAATTAATTGCGTCCATCAATGGCATGGGAGTTCCAATGAGCCAGATAA
>JAUWPM010000023.1 GCA_030611585.1 Methanosarcinales archaeon
AAAAGTAAGTACCATGATCTCGATAGAAGAAGCGCGTGAATTGATGGAACGAGAGATTGAAACCGATGCTTTAAGGAAGCACATGCTCGCCGTTTCCGCAATCATGGGCGCACTTGCGAATAAACTGGAAATCGCGGGTGAGGATAAAGAGAAGTGGGTACTGGTTGGCTTATTGCACGATCTGGATTACGAACGGACGAAAGACAATTTTGAGATGCACGGGCTCATCACGGCAGAGATGCTCAGCGAAGAACTGCCCGAAGAATGCGTAGACGCGATAAAAGCACATAACGAGAGGACGGGCTTCGAGCCGAATAGCGAAATGGCAAAGGCTTTAATCGCTGCGGATGCCGTTTCCGGTCTAATCGTACCAACCGCGTTGATGATGCCCAGCCGCAAATTGGCGGACGTAAGCGTAAAATCGTTGAAGAAGAAATTCAAGGACAAGTCATTTGCGCGCACGGTAAGCAGAGAGAAGATAATGATCTGTGAAGATCTCGGACTTGACCGAAGCGAATTTTTCAAGATCGCTCTGGAAGCGCTACAAGAAATAAGCGATGAGCTGGGAGTATAAACTAATCTAACGACCCGCAAGCTCGTCTATTTCCGATAGGAATTCGTCAGCCCGCTCGCTCAATCTCTGCGCCTGCTCGCTCATCTTTCCGAGTGTATTGACGGAGCCCGCAACGAGAAACCGTAAAAGCTGGTAGTTCTCGTCCCACGATAATAACCGCTTCAGTTCGTCCTTACCGATCTCGTGGTACCATTCATCATGCCGCCAGATAAGAATCACACCCAAGATGCTTACCGCCTCCTCCACCTTCAGATCTTCCAATTGTGAGAGCTGGAAGGGCAGCCGCCCTATGAGGAACTCAAAAGGATTCTGAACTACCGGCAATTCCTCTAAGGATACACGAACGTGCTTCATAATGCTGGGTAGAGCCATAAAGAGTTCCGACGTGCGCACACGTCCGCTAAAATATGCGATGAGCGTTCCTTTCGGCGTGGCAACGTAAATCTCCGCGCCACGCTTACCTTCACCAATCTTCTGAACGAGATGCGCCTCCGCCATCTCTGGCAGCTTTCTCAGAACTGTTGGATACGGAATGGCCGCACCTTTCGATACAGCGTACTTGCTGGAAGCTCCACGTTTGATAAGGAATTCGAGAATCCGCTCGTATTCATGTTTGGTCGGTTTCATGATATGTTATGTTCATTGCCGGATATGAATATAAAAGGTTAGGTTTATATGGTTAAAGAATAAAGGTCATTCCGAGACATGCCAGTAAATAGAAAATTGATTCTGATAGCAGTGGTGGCAGTCATTGTTGTAGGCTGCGCGGGATGTATTAATCCACCGCAAGAAGGCGCTACTGCTGAAGGCAACATAGCAATGAAGGTAGGGACAATGCCGGATGAGGCTACGCTACCGTATTACGTGGCGGAGCGTGAAGGGATCTTTGCGGATCACGGATTGGACGTAGAGGTCGTGCCGTTCATGAGTGCAATGGAGCGGGACAGTGCTTTTATTGCTGGTGAGATAGATGCGGGTCAGAATGACCCTGTGGGCGTGCTGGTGCTGCGTAATGCAGGTTACGACGTCAAAGTCGTCAGTAGCGAACTGAAAGAGACGCCGGAAAAGATGCGGTTCGCCATTATCGCCAGCCCACACTCGAACATAACTTCCGTCGCGGATTTAGAAGGTAAGAATATCGCCATTTCCCGTAATACCGTTATGGAGTGGATAGCCGATAATTTACTCGGTGATGTAACGGAGAAAGTGAACAAAATAGAAGAGAAGAGAGTGCCGATACGAATGCAGATGCTGCTCGATGACGAATATGATGCTGCTACACTGCCGGAACCGTTAGCGAGTTATGCGATTTACAAAGGTGCTACCTTGGTCATCTCGGATTCAGAATTCGATAAGACGATCGGTTACACCGTGATAGTTTTCAGAGGCGAGTTCATAGAAGAGCACCCCGATAGCGTCAATAATTTTCTGGACGCGTATAACGAAGCGGTAGAGCGAATAAATGCCAATCCGGAGAATTACCGTGACCTACTCGTAGAAATTGCGAAGGTTCCAGAGGAGATCGCCGGCAGCTACGAGATGGCAACCTACATGAAGGCTCAGCAGTATCCACGCGATAATTTCGAGGATGTGCTCAGTTGGATGCAGAGCAAGGGTTTGGTGACGCAAGAGATCTTATACGAGGATGTGATTTACGGAAGCGCCGGACATGATTGAAGCGAAGTCCATAGCTAAGACCTATCCCGATGGAACGGGAGCACTTCACGACGTCACTTTTGATATTCGCGCTGGCGAGAGTTGCGCGGTTATAGGGCCCTCGGGATGCGGTAAAACGACGCTTCTTCTTATCTTCTCCGGTATCCTGAAACCGACAGAGGGTAAAGCTTTGATTGAGGGCGAGGACGTAACGGCATCATTAAAAGAGTTAGCACTGATATTCCAGGATTACGGCTTGTTTCCCTGGAAGACAGTTTATGAGAACGCTTCCTTGGGTTTAGAACTGCGAGGCTTTGGTAAGCGAGAGCGAAAGAGGATCGTCTCATCTCTTCTTAAAGACCTGGACTTGCAAGGCTTCGAGAAATACTATCCGAAACAGCTTTCAGGCGGTATGCAGCAACGGGTAGCGTTTGCGAGAGCATTGGCTCTGAATCCGAAGATCATGCTCATGGACGAGCCACTGTCATCGTTAGATGCACTAACGCGTGAGAACCTGCAGAATTTTTTACTACAACTATGGCGGCAGAAAAGGATAACCATGCTGCTGGTAACGCACAGCATAGAAGAGGCGGTTTTTCTTGGAAGGAAAGTAATTGTACTATCTCCAAGACCGGGAACCGTTATAAAATCGGTGGACAATCCCGATATGGGTGACTTAAATTACAGAACCAGAGAGGTGTTTTTCGATAAATGCAGGGAAGTAAGGCAGAGCTTAGATGGTGGAGCTATTTAATCACGGCAGTAGTGATATTCGGGATATGGCATTTAGTAGCGGTTATCCTGGATTCGATAGCGCTGCCAACACCCGTAACGGTCTTTTTCGCGTTTATCGCGGGACTGAAGGGGGATCTCATCTCCCATCTGCTCATCAGTACGTTGCGAATAGTTTACGGGATCGCACTGGCGTTTTCCCTTGCAGTTCCTATCGGTTTAGCGAGTCACGAAACGCGGGTGGATAAATTCGTTGCGCCCTTTATATATCTCCTCTATCCAATCCCCCATATCGTCTTACTCCCCGTAATCATCCTCCTATTTGGAATCGGCGATTTGTCAAAGATAATATTGATCGCCATGATCGTCTTCTTTCAGATTCTGGTGACGACGAGAGACGCATCGAGGAATATAAGCGAGAACTACATCTATCCCATGCTCTCCTTAGGGGCGAGTAGAAGAGAGATTTATAAACATGTAATTTTACCTGCGTGCATTCCAAAAATTCTTACCGCGATGCGAATAAGTGTGGGAACAGCAATTGCAGTGCTGTTCTTCGTGGAGTCGTTCGCAACGTACAGAGGTTTAGGATATTTGATTATGGACGCATGGAGCAGAGCGAATTACCCGGATTTGTATGCTGCGATGGTAACAATGGCGTTGCTGGGATTTGGCATTTACGTCCTGCTTGATCAGGTGGAGAAGAGGGTATGCAGATGGGTTTACGTCTAATCCAATAGACCTGCTCACGCTGGGGCTTTCGCGTGACATGTCATATTCATTTCTGAATATGAACATAAAAGAATATATTTATACGTGTGAATAATAGAACCTAAAAGCATACCAACGCATGCTACAAAATTGCGTACTTAGAGTGAGTCAAAAATGGAGGAATGGACACCGAAAACGATTGAGGAACTCTTTGCACTGGACGTTCACGAGCTCGGTGAGCTTGCGGATTCCATCAACCGGCAGAATGGAAATATCGTGACGTTCGTGGTTAACCGGCACATAAATTACACTAATATCTGCGCTTCTCGATGCCCGCTCTGCGCTTTCTACCGTGACGCTGGAGATAGCGATGCGTATTTCATGAGTGCGGAGGAGGTGCTTGAGAAAGCTGCGGAAGCAGTAAAGAGGGGTGCTACGGAGCTTCATATTGTCGGCGCACTCAATCCGGAAATAAGCATAGAATACTTCGAGCGGATTTTCAGGCGGATAAAGAGCAAGTTTCCGCACGTGATTGTCAAAGCGCTGACCGCGACTGAGATACAGTTCCTATCGCAGATCGAGGGAATGAGCGTTGAGGAAGTGCTATTGAGGTTGAAGGATGCGGGACTGCAAGCAATGCCCGGAGGTGGCGCGGAGATTCTCGATGATGGGATACGGGAAGTTATCTGCCCGAAGAAAGTAAAAGCGGAAGAATGGCTTCGGATAATGGAGATTGCACATAACATCGGATTAAGAAGCAATGCCACCATGCTCTTCGGGCACATTGAAGAGCCAGAACACAGGGCTGTTCATCTATACAAACTCTGGCAGTTGCAGGAAAGAACCGGCGGCTTTGTCTCTTTCATTCCGCTCCTCTTCTATCCGGAAAACACAGAGCTGAATGCGTCGGGACTTGTAGAAGAAAGAACAAATCCTGTGGATGTTCTCAAGACGATTGCGGTTTCAAGAATAGTACTGCGTAATTTCAGCAGCATAAGGGCTTACTGGGTTGCACTCGGTGAGAAGCTTGCGCAGGTCGCATTGAATTACGGTGCGAACGATCTGGACGGAACGCTTATGGAAGAGCGGGTAACGCATGCAGCCGGTGCGAAAACGCCGCTCATGCTACCGACGGATAGGATTCTGGGTCTTGTGAAGGGCGCTAACAAAATAGCCGCGGAACGGGACACATTCTACAATATTCTGAGGCGGTATTCGTGAGAAGATGAAGATAAGAATAGGCAAATTCGGGTTATTGAACAATTATTTACCGTATTACCGGCTTGAGCAGAACGGGGTACGGGTGATAGAAGCGCTGCCAAAGCAGCTTGCCGAGATGTTTGAAACCGGAGGGATAGATTTCGCGCCGGTTCCTTCGTTCTATTATTTAAAGAACCAGGATCAATTGAAGAGCTACGACTTCTGCGTTGCGGCGAAGCATAGCGCTTTGAGTGTGATTGTCATTTCAAAAGAGAAGACGCTTGCGGGGAATGATGGCTCTATCGCGGTAACAAATCAAACGACAACCTCAGTCAATCTGCTAAAGATAATTCTGCGGGAGCGGGGGCTAAAAAACCGGGTTGTGCCCGTGGACGAGAGTAAAGGCGGCGAATTGCTTAAGCAGTGCACCCATGCGCTTGTCATTGGTGACGAAGCAATCAAGGCGAGGATGGCGTACAGGGTGGTGATGGATTTGGGCGAAGAATGGCGTGAATTAACCGGCTATCCAATGGTATTTGGGATTTCAACAGCGCGGAAAGGGGTGGATCTGAGTGGAGTAAACCGGACGGTTATGGACTCGGTCGAGTGGGGCGAGGAGAACGTTAAGGTGGTCGTGGCGGAGGCGGAGAGGAAGTTCGGAATGCCAGTAGAATTCCTTGAAGTGTATTTCAAATCGCTTACGTTCCGGATGGGCGTGGCAGAGAAGAGGGGGCTGAAACTGTTCGAGGAGAAGTGTCATGAATACGGATTACTCTGAATGGGACGGGGCAGGCTATGTGAAGCGGAATTTGGAAGGGGTAGATTTGAGTTTTGAAGAGGCGTTGTATCTGTTCGAGTTGCCTCTGCCTGTTATTGGTGGAATTGCCGATGAGATAAGGAGAAGGAGATGCGGGGAACTCGTAACGTTCGTGATTGATCGGAACATAAGCTACACGAACCGATGCGTAGCGAACTGCAAATTCTGCGCGTTTTACGCTAAAAGTAAAGAAGAAGGCTACGTCTTGAGTAATGAAGAGATACTGGAGAAGGTTGAGGAAACGGTTGACATGGGTGGGACACAGATACTTATCCAGGGCGGTCTCAATCCCGAAATAGGTATTGAATGGTTTGAGGATTTGTTTCTGGCGATAAAGCGCAAATTCCCCGGTGTCCAGCTACACAGCCTCTCGCCACCGGAGATAGAGTTCATTGCGAGGAACGAAGTGCTGAGCGTAAGGGAAACGCTTGAGAGGTTGAGAGGAGCAGGGCTCGATTCCCTGCCGGGTGGAGGCGCGGAGATCCTGTGCGATGGGGTACGAAAGATCATCAGTCCGAATAAGCTCAGTGCAGACGGCTGGCTTGACGTAATGGCGACTGCACACGGGATGGGAATGAAAACAACAGCGACCATGATGTTCGGGCATGTCGAACGCAACGAAGACATCGTGGAACACCTTTTCAGGATACGGGATTTACAGAACAGAACGAAAGGCTTCACGGCTTTCATTCCCTGGACTTTTCAGCCGAAGAATACGGAACTCTACGAGATTATAAAGGAGCCGGTAGCGGTAACGAGATATTTGCAGGTGTTGGCGATTTCCAGGATTATTCTGCATTCGATAAGGAATATACAGGCTTCATGGCTCACGCAGGACTTTGAAGTGGATCAATTGGCGTTGTTCTTCGGTGCGAACGATTTCGGCGGTACGATACTCGAAGAGAACGTGGTGACTGCGGCTGGGAAGGATTACAAGCCGGCGAAGGTAGAGGAGATAAAAAAAGCGGTGGAATCGGTTGGCAGACCCGTAGCGCAGAGGAATACGGGGTATGAGGTGTTGGGGTTGTGAAAGGAAGGGTAAGAATTTTACTTAACGTTTCCTATGTAAGAGAAGGCCTGCACTAAATGACTAAAACCCCCTCCTTTCTTCTTCAACTTTTACGCGTTCAATTATTTGATCTAAAGAGGATATATACTCCACAATCCAACGTTTTACATTTTCATCATCCTCCCCCTTTTCGAAATCAAGCAACTGTTGTTTTTTTTCTTGATAGTGGATAGTTATCGGCCCGATCCCGCCTCCCACCGAAAAGTTTTCTATTAACTTCATTCGCACATCTTCGCGTGTGCCATATCGCACAAGCACTTCTCGCGCCAAGCAGATTTTTCCTTCCTCTCGAAAAAGTTTTTCGGGAACAAAACTGGCAAGATACCATGCACGATTCTCCACATCTTCATCAACCCATTCCCATATATTCTTCAGAGGAATCACCGGCAATGCCCCCGCTTCCCCCCTCCCAAAAGATTCGTCACCCCGCAGCCATTCTTTTATGTAAAATGCCCGTGAGTCTATTGGTGGACCTAAATATTTTGTAATACACAGCCAGACCTTTTCAGGACATCGCTTTGTGATTTCATTGAGCACTGCTTGAGTTTCCGAGCGAAACCCCTCGAGAATAGTGCCATCTTCCCCGAAATGCTCAAGCATTCTGTCAGCAAGTTCCAAATTTTTCCCAGGATAGCGTTGGGCAAAAGCTTTCCCTATCTCAGCCCAATAGAAGTCATCCATTTGTTCACGTCTGCCTGCTTCAGGTCTTTGAAATAGTAACTGATGCGTCAATAATTCCAACGTTAGATTTTCGGGTAAAGTATGCTTAGACTCTTTTTGTAGGTAGTAATAATAATACCAATCCAATGCAATAAAAACCGCGTGGATCTCTGAACTACCAAGTAAAAACTCAATCCAGTTTTTAAATACATCCTCAGATATGTCTTGACAACCACCCCCCGTACAAAGCATACTAAAGTGATCAATACCAATGACGCCTCTTTCTGCGAGATCGAGAACACGCAAAGCTGCTTGATCGGACATTCCCGACCGCGAAGTCAATTCGGGAATACAGGTATTTAAATTTTTATCTTCAGTAAGAGCGTCCAATTGTTTTTCCCACCTCTCCCGATTTCTCTCAAAGAGGGCACGTAAATATCCGCCAAGGAAATCGACGCTTGCATTCTCGGTTGTTCTTCGCTGCGCTTCGAGAAGGATCGGTAACAGCGAAAAATCTTTATCTCTCATTCCCAACTCATATCCAAATCGGTAACCGTTCTGCACATCAATAGTCACCAGCCAGTTCAACTCAGATCTTAACAGATTACTGTTTTCAACTGCTTGTTGAGCTAATTTTTCGATTCGTGGTTGCGTTTGATCTACTTGATTGCCATGTTCGTCAAATCGATCTTCCAAAAGATGCATTCCGACATAGCGCTTCAGAAGTGATGAAAAATCGCTGCCCGTGAGTTTGCCCTTGAGTTGTTCCCAGCGCTGACGTGTTTGTAGCGGTAGGTTTTTGCTTTCATAATGGAGAATATGAATGACCTCCCTAAGCACCTTCTTTTCATCTACATAGGGTTTCTTTGTTAATTCGTCCACGGTGTCAATGACCATATCGGCTAAGTTCTGAGTTCTTCCTAATCCCTTGGCACGTTTAAGAAGGATGTTGACTGCTTGTTGTTGCTCATCTTTCGATAAACCATCCAATCGTTCGCGTATCAGTTGCCATACTTGATGGTATGCATCAAATAACTCCTCGTATGTCTTTGGCATCCAAAGCTGAGGCTCCTTTCGCAGTCCTTGGTATTCTGCACCAATGTGGCGAAAGAAATGATGTGCCTCCAATGCATGATCACAAGCACGCAAAGCAAGTATCTGCCGCTCTTTTGAACTCGACTCTATTGCTTCCTTAAGGATCAAAAACCGCTCTTGTGGAGATGCTTCTGTTGGAGCAACACGTCCATAACCGGGGGAAAAAAGTTCTGCAAAAACACCACTGGCGTTATTTGACCATGTTTCGTTTTCTGTTTCACCAAGTGCAAGGAGTAATCTTGCGGCATCTGAAAACAATTCCCTCCAGATCGCTATCTTCTCAAGCACCCATACAACCTCCCTGCGACCTGTTGTGAACTGTGACAGTTCTTCCCTGCTCCAAGTGCCGACTGTCCTCTTAAGGCACTTTAATGCAGATTCTGGATCAGCTTCTGCAAGAGCTAAAAAAAAATGTGCACCTAGTTTTTTCCTCAGATAATCGTCATTTATGAAAGGACCGTTTTCTCCTAAAAAATCTTTAACGACACAGGAGGCAACTTCAGACTCCGCCGCATATTTGAACATTTCATAAAACCATTCAAGTAGTGTCGGGGGCAAGTTATTAGAAAAATCTTCTAAATTGAATGTAGAACCATAGGTATCCCACCACTCAGTCCACAGCTCAATATGTAGCAATTTAGGTGTGATGTAAAGCGTATTTTCGCCCTGAAGAATTTTTCGTGCTTTTAGCTTATGTATGATCTCTTGAAACTTTAACCAAGTGATTTGCGGATCTGTTTGCTTAACTATTTCAGCTATGGCCTGCGCTTCAGTGACAAAAAGCCGCCCATAACCAAATCGTTTAAACAGTGCGATGTGTCGGAGGACCAATCGCCTCTGTTCTACTTTTAGACTATTAGGATCATCCCCGTCTGCAACATAGCGATCCCAGACATTAGCGGTATCTGGAGGTTTCAACAAATTTTCTGGATTATTTTTCAAATTCCATCCAATGACATGCGCCACTCTTGGAGAACCACCACATAATTCTTGCCATCTATCTGCTTGATCTTTAGGAATCGCATATCCCTGGATTATGCTGCTTACCTCTTCTTTATCCAAGGGAGGAGTATCAAAGTAGTTTATATTGCCTGCGGTATCATCGTATTCATTATAGATTGAAACGAGTTTAATTCTTGGACCGCGATATTTGAGTTTGTTCCAAATAGATGATCTGCTAGCGGTATCGCATTCATCAATAACTAGGATTACAGAAAATTGATTGTCATCTCGTAAAATCTCATCCAGTAGGTTACTATCCCTAAACTTGCTAGCAGCATCGCAGTAAACAACAAGAGACCGCAAATCATCTGCGCGTGTTGCTTCTAAAACAAGTCTCGTTTTACCAATTCCTGCATCACCCCACACACGTATATGGACTGCCTCGCCGTTTTTACGCAGTTCATTTTGCATATTTGATATAAAATCTTTCTGCGGTTGTCCTGCTTTAAATTCCTTCTTCATTTCAGCATCTCGAGACCAACTTTGGTGTGTCTGAAATCTTGCTTTCGCTCGCTCATTGGCTTGCAACGCCAATGATGGAAACGGTTTGAGGAAGCCGATAAGGTTGTTTTGCCGCCATATTTCAATCTTTGCGTTATTATATTTATGATCAATTCTGGTCAATTTCTCCTTGAACTTATTGATGAGTTGGTCATCTTTGGTCTCTGGATTATCCCAACCAAATAGCACGACAACCAATGTTCCGTTTTTGTCTAAACAAGACTTTACTCTAGGTCTAAGTTCCGTAGATCCATCCTTAAACAAAATTTTCTTAATGTGGCTATCGTCGCCCAAGGAAAAATCGCCGGTTTTGATTTGGTAACGAGTCAGACCTTGCTTAATAATCCCCTGTCCTCCACTCACCGGAACGTTTTGTACTTCGGCATCTATACCTCCATCTGCAACAGTAATTGCACTCGGTACGTTGATAAGATTTTCCCCGATTCCAAGAGCCGTAGCTTCTGCCCAAAGCATTTCACGGAAGAAATCTACTGCTCCTTGAGGGTTCAATCGTGCTAAGTCGCCATTTTTAACTGCAAAAATTGTGTCCTTATTCATTCCTTTTATTTCCCCCTTTCCTCATTTCGGCACGGCATGGCGCAGAACTTCACCATATACGACATCAATGTCGTATAACTACCCATTTTGGGACGACATCCGAAGTTTACTTCGTATATACCTCCCTTTGGCAGAAGCTTAGCCCCCATTCTGCTCAACCTATCTCAACATAGATTTTTCAATATTTAAAACTTTCCAGACCCTTTTTATACCTCTCGTTCGTTATTATTAAACCATGCTCGTAGCACACACACCCGATGCGGACGACGCATTCATGTTTTACGGAATGCTAAGCGGCAAAGTCACCGCCAATTTTGAGATAGAACCGGTAGTTGAGGACATAGAAACGCTGAACATACGAGCGTTCAAGGGCGAGTTAGATGTAACGGCGCTATCAGCCCACGCTTATGCGTTCCTCCACGACAAATACCGGATTTTATCTACGGGTGCAAGTGTCGGTGACGGATACGGTCCCGTGGTCGTTGCGAGAGAAGATATGGGAATAGAAGGGAAGAGAATTGCAGTGCCCGGGAAATACACCACTGCGAACCTGCTGCTGAAGCTGGCTGTTGACGACTTCCAGCCTGTCGAGATGCGATTTGACGAAGTTCTACCCGCAGTGAAGCGAGGCGAGGTAGATGCGGGTCTGGTAATTCACGAAGGGCAGATAACATATTCACAGCACGGGCTGGTAAAGATCCTTGATTTGTGGAACTGGTGGTACGAAAAGACGAGGCTGCCCATGCCCCTTGGCATCAACGCTATAAAACGGGACGTGCCCGAAGCGACACAGCGTGAATTCCTTTCAGCCATGCGAGAAAGCGTGCAGTACGCGCTGGAGCACGTAGAAGAAGCGCTGGAGCACGCAATGAAATATTCACGTGGTGCGGATAAAGAGCTGGTAAAGAAATTCGCATTGATGTACGTGAATAAATACACGTACGAAATGCCCAAAGAGGTCGTAAAAGCCCACGACGAACTGTTCCGAATGGGGGAACGGAAAGGCTTTTTCGCGAGACCGCCCCTGGACATCCTCTTTCTGTAGATATGTTCACATTCGAATACTAACGAGACATGTTATATTCGTTTATGAATATGAACATAAAGTAATAGGTTTTTATTGGTGAACATGTAAAGGGAGATTAATGTCGCCAGGTGAAGAGCTGAAGTCGTGGATAGGAACGCACAAGAACGAGATATTTGCAAACGATGCGGTAGGCACCGGCTGTTTCAGTTATCTGCCTGGCGAAGTGATATGGGCAGTTACGACGCGGTGTAACCTGCGGTGTAAACACTGCTCGATTGCCGAAATGAGCAGCGGTGAGGAACTCAGTACGGAAGAGGGATTCGGTCTCATCAAAGACGCTGCTAAACTCGGACCGGTCAAGTTCGGATTCACGGGTGGTGAGCCGCTGCTGAGGGAGGACATCTACGACCTCATTGAATACGCATCGTCCTTTGACATGCAGGTCGTAATGGCAACGAATGGAACGTTGATAACGAACGACGTTGCGAAGCGTTTGAAGAAAGCGGGGTTGGAGCGTGCGGCAATGAGCATTGATGGCATTGGCAGTGTGCATGACGAGTTTCGCGGTGTGAACGGCGCATTTGAGCGCACGCTACGGGGAATGAAAGCATGTGAAGAGGAAGGAGTTGCAGTACAGCTTTTCACAACGGTTACGAGGACGAATTACGCTGAAATCCCAAAAATAATCCAGCTTGCAGATGATTTGAATCTCTGGCGAATTTATCTCATTTATTTGATCGCTATGGGTCGTGGCAAGGCGATTTCTGAGGTTTGTCTTTCGACGGATGAGAACATGAAGTTCTTTGATGATATGGTGAACAAACAGAAAGAAGCGAAGACGTGGCTTAAACCGATCTGCAATCCGCAGTACTGGGCTTATCTGAAGGATGCCGGACTGGTGGATCGTGAGGATGGATTTGAGTTTACCGGCTGCACGGCGGGGATTACCAGATTTCACATATTTCCTAATGGTGACGTAACGCCCTGTGCATATTTACCGGCGAAGGCGGGGAATATAAGAGAGCGTGGTTTTTTGGATATTGTCAGGAATTCTGAGATGTTCAAAGCGTTGCGGGCGAGGGAAGTGAAAGGGCAGTGTGCAACGTGCAAATACAAGCGAATATGCGGTGGGTGCAGGTCGAGGGCGTATGCTACTTCGGGTGATTATCTGGCGGAGGATCCGGTGTGTTGGTTAGGGGATAGATAGTGAGTTTATATAGTTCCCAAATATGGTGCTCTTTTTTGTTTGATTAAATATACTCATAATATAGAGCGGGATAAGATGAAAGGGAAGAAGGAGGAGGAGAGTTATGACGGCTTATGAAGCGACTGCTGCCAAAATCCAGGAATTACCGGAACCACTCATCCAAGAAGTGAGTGATTTCGTGGACTTTCTGCAGATGAAAAGCGATAGTACTCGCTGGCAATTGTGGATACTCTTTGCCGAGGCATTAGAAATCGCCGAATCCGATTTCGCCGATTATTTGCCCAATCTCGAAGATTATGAGAATCGGTTGGCACGAGGGGAAATCAAATGGTAACCATTTTCCGTGGCGACGTGGTTCTGTGCGACTTAAATCCAGTGGTAGGTACGGAACAGAGAGGGATACGCCCCGTTATTGTCCTGCAAATTGACCGTGCCAATGCAGTCAGTCCCCATACAATCATTGCACCGTTCACGACAAAGATTCGGCGAACGTCGTATATGCTGGAAACGCTATCAGAAATTCTGAACCCCTGGTTAATATGAGAGGTAAAAGACATGAAGGAAGATCAAATTGAAGAGATAAAGAATACGCTCATTGAAGCGTTGAGGAAACATGGAGTGAAAAAAGCTGCCCTTTTTGGCTCTATAGTAAGAGGAGAAATCACTGAAGAGAGCGATATTGACCTGCTAATTGAATTTGAAGGAAGAAAGAGTTTATTAGATCTCGCAGGTTTAAAATTAGACCTTCAAGAATTACTGAGAAGGAGAGTGGATGTTCTTACTTATAAATCTATTCACCCGCTCCTCAAGGAACGGATATTGAGCGAACAAGAGGTGATCCTATGAAGAAAGACGCTAAGACATTCATAGAGCATATATTAGAGTGCGTTGAGTTGATTGAAAGAATATTTTGGAATAGATTTGGAGTTAACATGGGAAGTCGTTACAAAAGACATTCCAGATTTAAAGGAGAAAATGTTAAGAATAAGTGAAAAATTGAGATGAAAGAGAAAACATTGTGATATGAACTAAATCTCACACGCAACAATTAAATCTTAAGAGGAATAGGTGCCATGAAGATAAAAGTATTACAAAAAGCAGGCATCAAAAGAGGCAAGACCGTATTGGATTTTGGCTGTGGTTCAGGTACGTACACGATTCCCGCTGCGAAAATAGCTGGTAAAGAAGGAAAAGTATAGAAAGATGTCAAAATACAACATCAACTGGAACGTCACAAGAGAATGCAATCTGCGCTGCAAACACTGCTACTACAACGCAGGCGCACAATTAGAAGACGAACTTAGCACAGCGCAAGCCTTCGCACTCATTGACGACATTGCTAACACCTTTGGTGACAACGTGCGAGTAACTCTTGGCGGCGGCGAACCTCTAATGCGAAAGGACTTATTCGAGCTCATTGAGTACGGCAAGGAAAGAGGATTGAGCCTCGTGCTCGCATCAAATGGAATCATGCTCACCGAAGACGTTGCTGCCCGGTTGAAGGCTACAGGCATTGAGGACGTCGTTATCGCAATTGACGGCACGCAGAAGACGCACGATTTCATACGGGGCACCGGCGTCTTTGAAAAGGCTGTTACAGGTGCACGTGCCTGTAAAGCGGCAGGACTGGAGTTGGTGATTGACCCGTGCATCATGAAGCAGAACGAGCAAGAGACCGCGGAGATTCTTGATATTGCTGAGGATCTGGGCGCGCGGCAGTGCAGAGTATTCCATTACATCGCGATGGGTCGAGGCGAGGCTGAAATACCCGGTGCAGAACTCGACAGCGTCCAGTACGCGCAGAACGTGATGCAGTTATACAAAGAGCAGAACAGAAGACAAGGAATCGAGATATGCACGACACAGGCATGTCAGTACTGGGTGGTATTGAAACGCAAGGCAGAAGCAGGGCTGCCCGTGCCTGAGTTCTTCTACGACGAAGTCCCCGGCTGTCGAGCTGGTATTGGCATGCTTTCGATCAAGCCAAACGGCGACGTCGTGCCCTGCCCGTTGTTAGAGGTGAAGGCCGGGAACGTCACAGAGCAGAGTCTTCGTGAGATATTGAACTCTGAGGTATTCATCACATTAAGAAGTCGTGAGGTGAAGGGCAAGTGCGGAGCCTGCAAATTCAAAGAGCTATGCGGTGGATGCCGTGTCCGGGCATACCGTCAGAGTGGCGATTATATGGCGGAAGACCCGTTGTGCAACGATGCGTTTTTTGAAGAAGCACAGGGGTAGAAAAGTTCGGAAAGTACCATTGGAAATGCCGGGAGCGATAAGTGGCGTTTTTTTTTATTGTATATAAAGTATAACTGCCATAATTCTCTTTAAGACGCAGATTAACACACAACTTTTTTACCTTCGGTAAAAACCATGACTGAAATATTCCTGATGTTTTTCTTTTAGCACAGGTTTTCTTTTTGTAAAAAAAGAAAAAGTGTTGTGTCAACAATTTAAGTTTTCTCGTCCAGCTCATAATGCAGCACGGTTATGCACTGCGAGGCGAGATACGAAATGCTACCAAGCGAAATCTTCTCATGTTCAAATCGCGCAACAAACTCCTCTTCGTTCCTCGGCATGCCTAAATGGTCTCCAAGGACAAATACGGGATCCTCTTTCAGTTCCACGTCGCTTATAGCCTGCCCTTTCTCATCTAATATGTAAAAGAACGTTCCTTCTGATGCTAACTCCTCGATCAACTGCGGGAAACCGATTCTGCGTATACGTATCCCGGGATTCTTCCTCTTTCCTGCCAACACTTTCTTTATCCACGCCGCTATATTCCGTTCATCTGGCGATACGCCTCTCAACCTGTCCCCATAAAAGGAGATAACAACCGGAGGGCAAGGACTACCGCATGCGACTACGTGAATGCATGTGTCTCGTCTCAAAGCGTGGCTTATCCAGAGCGCGTTACAAATACATCGTGCAACAAGGTCCATTCTGCCTCCGCTACCCGGTAGGTCGTCCAGCGAAAAATCGGGACTTGTAACCGCTTTACTCGCATACAGGATGAATTGTCTCATTTTACGGTATCTACAGAATAATCTCTAATAGTTTTGATAGTTAACTTGACATTGCCAGATTTCAAATTTACCCTACCGCGGAGAACGCTGAATTAGAGGTTTAGTTTATTAGCGGTTCCGCTCGTTAGCTAAACTTCCAAACCGCCAAACCGCTAACCCTCTAAACCGCTATTCTCTGTGAACTCTGCGGTTAATCTGACAATGTCAAATTACTTAGGCAATCTATTAAAAGAATATTGCTCAAAATGTTCATCGAATCAACGAAAATAAATTTAATATTACCTTTCCTCACCGTAGATATACCTATCGTGCTCTCTGCCGCGGATACCTTCTATTTCGACAAATCCAACACATTTCCACAAGGGGGAATCAAAGGTGAAAACCTTTTTCCCGGCACCTAAACCTGATTTAGCAGGATAAATCCGAATTCTGGCTAAGGAATTCTCTTGGGATAAACACCCGCGGGTAACCTTGGTTTTAGTGTGCATTCTCTCTCCTCAAGTCGTTTGCTCTTGTAACTTCTCTTGAACCCACAAATTTAGAAGCGTATCCGCAGATACACCACGTTGCTTGGCAATAGCACGAATCTTTGCCGACAACTCTTTGTCAATGGCGTAGTACATTACTTCGGATTGGACGTCAATTTCAAACTCAACCGATTTGGTTTTATCCCAATAATCGGCGAGGTCGTGTATGTCCCAAAAGTCGCCAATTTCTTTATAGCTCTCTGCTTTTGATATGGAACTTCTATTTTTGCTCATATCTTCTCCGTTCTCCATGTGTCATATTCCGTGCTGAGATGATAAGTGCAAACCGGTCTTTTTTGTAAATAAAGAAAATGATAAGATACCGTCCAGTATCAGTTTGTCCAAGTGCCGCATAGACATTTTCCGCAGGTTTGTGCCCCTTTTCAACAAAACGAAAACGAGGATGATTGCCAAATACTTCCCGCACCTCATCTTGTTGAACGTTATGCTTCTGCGCGATCTTTTTAACGATTTCATTGTACCAAATAAAACCTATTATTTTCACTATATATCTTTATTTTTAGGAACTACTTAAAAAGTTTTCTAACGAAAATCAAAAAAAACAAAAAATGAAAAATAAAGGGGCGTTTACCCCCCTCAATCTTTTCGTCTTAACCCCACGTACCCCGCAAGCGCTACCAACCCCACGCTGAACAGCACAACCGTTGGCAGTTCCGGTATCGGTGCACACGGACTTGGGCCGTCCAGTTTCGGCAGGAACGTCACATTACCCTTGCTCGAATCGTCCTGCCAGTCGTAAATGCTCGCGTTGATTTTGCTGTCGTTCATTCCCGCACCCCAGTAGTTGTTCTTTGCTTCTACATTGTTTGATTGGTCGTTGTAGAACTGGTATTCGTAACCAGTAGTTGTTGAATTGTAAACGCCGTTCACGATAATGTTGTTATTCTCGATCGTGTTGCCCGTGCTTCCTTCGGTCAGTCGGAATCCATTCACACTGTTGTTCTGCACCCAGTTGCAGGAGACGTTGTTGTTGCTCGAAGAATCCATGTAGATGCCGTTGTAGTTGTTCGAGTTGGCGGTGTTGTTCGTGAGCGTGTTGTTGCTCGAAGAATACAGCAAGATGCCGTAGTCGTTGTTCGTTGCGTTGTTATCAGAGACGTTGCAGTGCTCCACGCTGTTAAGATATATTCCCGCCATTGTTTCATCGGATCCAGTCGCATTTTCCACCGTGAACCCGGTGATGTTCACGTAATTCGCGGTTACATTAAAGACGTGGTCGCCTGAATCCGATGCGTTCACTACAGTATCAGCAGGAGTTCCGGAAGTTGATTTTATCGTTAACGATTTGTTCACTTTCACGTTTTCATAATAAGTTCCCGCATCCACGGTAATTGTGTGCCCGTCTAAGGTTTCAGGATCATATACCGCAGCCTGAATCGTACAGAAATCTTCCGTTGTGTTTATGTTATGAACTGGTGGCGGAACCAATGGATGCATATCCCCGCCATTTTGTATATTCACGTTATACGGAGTGCCAGTATCCCCAAGTCCATCTCCATCTGTGTCTGTTCCCGTATAATCCGACCAGTAATTCCCACCGAGATAAGAACCACCAACAATATTCGTCCCTGCTGTTCTGGTAGTGTTCCAGACGTTGTTGTCGTAGTCCCAAGCGTTGTTCGTGTTGCTGCTAAAGTAGTTGTTGTAGATAGTGTTGTTGCTCGAAGATAGCAGGCGGATGCCGGTATCGTAGTTCGAGTTGGCGGTGTTGCTCGTGAGCGTGTTGTTGCTGCTCGAAGTAGACAGGTAGATGCCGTAGTAGTTGTTCGTTGCGGTGTTGTTCGTGAGCGTGTTGTTGCTCGAAGAATACAGGCGGATGCCGTAGTAGTTGCTCGTTACGTTGTTATCCGAGATGTTGCAGTGCTGCCTGCTGAGAAGACATATTCCCGCCTTATTGCTTTTTGCATCTTCGACCGTGAACCCTGAGATGTTCACGTAATCCGCAGTTACAGCAAAGACGTGGTCGCCTGAATCCGACGCGTTCACGATAGTATCAGCAGGATTTCCGGAAGTTGATTTTATCGTTAACGATTTGTTCACTTTCACATATTCATAATAAGTTCCCGCATCCACGGTAATTGTATGCCCGTTTACAGTTTCAGGATCATATATCGCTGCTTGGATCGTATAGAAACCTTCTCCTGTGTCGAGGTTGTGGACTGGTAAAACTACCAGCGGATGCATATCCCCACCGGTTGTTATGTTCCCGGTGGAGTTATACGGAAGCGCCGTATCCCCAAGTCCATCTCCATCTGTGTCTGTTCCCGTATAATCCGACCAATAGTTTCCCCCGAGATAAGAACCACCAACAATATTCGTCCCTGCTGTTTTGGTAGTGTTCCAGACGTTGTTGCCGTTGTCCCAAGCGTTGTGCGTATTGTTGAAGTAGTTGTTGTAGATGAGGTTGTTGTTGCTCGAAGATTTCAGGTAGATGCCGTAGTTGGTGTTCGAGTTAGCGGTGTTGTTCGTGAGCGTGTTGTTGCTCGAAGAAGACAGGTAGATGCCGTAGTTGGTGTTCGTTACGTTGTTGTCCGAGATGTTGCAGTGCTCACTGCTGGAAAGATGTATTCCCGCCTTACTGCTTCCAGTTGCATTTTCGACCGTGAACCCGGTGACGTTCACGTAATCGCGTTGAACATCGAAGACGTGGTCGTCTGAACTCGCGGCGCTCACGGTGCAGTTCGCAGAGCCGTTCTGTGAGCGGATCGTCAAATGAGTCTTGTTCACATCAATATTCTCTTTCGTTCCGGTATATGCGTTGCGGAAGCAACCGCAGTAACGGCGGCAAAAAACAAAACCGCCACCGCCGCGGTTAATACTATCTTATTCAATACCGTTTTCTTTTTGTTCATTTTTTTTGCATTCGTAAATTTACGTAGTGTTAAACAGGTATAAATGCTTTTCGCTTTTTTTGTACGTAAAGGATAACTTCCTTCCCCTTCTAAGGACACTGATTTACGCGGATTTATTTAGGTTTTCTCGTCTCCACGAATTAATTTGATTTTCTGCTTGCAGATATTAATATCCTCTGGCATTTTTCTCTGCACCCCGTATCGCATTCAAAATATTATCCGGTATGTTTTTATCTTCTTCAAGATACTTCTTCAAGTAAAGCAAGGTAGGCTTTATCAAGCACAACTTCTTGAACTCTTCATCTGTTAGATTGAAATTGATAGCCTTTAGAGTGTACTCAAATAACTTCTTATCCGGTAAAACGAGTTCTGTCAAAATAACGTCTATAGCTGGCAAATTTAAATCACCGTAGAATTTTAAATTGCGAGGATTATTCAACGCCTTTCTTAAAATTACAACATCGCCGATCCCTAAAGCATCCGCCACTATATTACGCTTATTACAGTGCTTTGGGATTTTATCTGGCAAAACCGTTGCGTATTTATTTAACTTTTCAACTATTTTCTCTGCGAGTTCAGTATATTTATTCTTAGGAATGGCGATTTCTTTAATCACTTATGTATTGATTACACTTAAGAATAGATAAT
>JAUWPM010000107.1 GCA_030611585.1 Methanosarcinales archaeon
AGAGCACAGGGGAATCAGATGGACCGAAGTTATCAGAGATGCTATAATGGACTATATCCCTCGTTTGGAGGAGGGTAAGCGTGAGATAATGACTGAGGAACTACTCAAAGAGCTCGGAAGTGAATTCGAAAAGGATTTGTCGGAAATAAGCTTTGAAGAAGCTGTGGGATTATATGAGAAGATGAGGGAAAAGGAATGGAGCAGATTTTATACGACACAAGCAGTTTGATCAACGCTTACAAACAAAGAATCAGGTCAGGTTTCGAATTCATAATAGAAAACCCATAACTTACTAACCATGAAAAACAAAACCGTTTGTGTTGTAGGCTTGGGCTATGTCGGCTTGCCCTTAGCTAAAGCTCTTATGATTGAAAATAAATCTGTGTAATCAGTGTAATCTTGTGGTTAGATAAACGATGCAATGAAAATCTCAATCGTACTCGGCACACGCCCGGAAATAATAAAGATGTCTCCTGTAATAAGAGAATTGGAGAACCAAGGCTTGGATTATTTCATCCTGCATACAGGTCAGCATTACTCATACAACTTAGACAAAATCTTCTTTGAGGATTTAGAACTACCAGAAGCAAAATACAACTTGGATGTCGGCTCAGGTTCGCATGCAGAAGAAACAGGAAAGATGCTTATAGGCATAGAAAAAGTTTTGAAAGAAGAGAAGCCGGATATAGTGCTGGTAGAAGGGGACACGAACACGGTAGTAGCAGGCGCATTAGCTGCTTCTAAGCTACACATCAAGGTTGGACATGTAGAGGCTGGTTTAAGAAGCTACGATAGAACCATGCCGGAAGAAATAAACAGGGTTTTAGCTGACCACGTTTCTGATTATTTATTCGCACCAACAGAAAAAGCGAGGGGAAATTTATTGATGGAAGGCATAGACGAAAACAAAATCTTTGTCACCGGGAATACAATTGTAGATGCGGTCTATCAGAATTTGGAGATTGCAAAAAGGAAAGTGAACAGCCTGAAGAAGTTAAATTTGAATCCTGGAGGATATTTCCTCATGACTGCTCACAGACAAGAGAATGTGGATATAAAAGAAAGGTTAAAGGGTGTTTTGGAAGGATTAGAGTTGGTTTATCGTAAATTTAATTTTCCCATCATATATCCAATACATCCGAGAACTATGAAACGGCTAAAAGAATTTGGATTAGACGTTTCAAAAGGAATAAGACTAATCGAGCCTCTCGGATTCCTTGAGTTCTTACAATTGGAAGCGAATGCCAAACTTGTTTTAACCGATTCTGGAGGAGTTCAGGAGGAGACTTGCATTTTAAAAGTTCCTTGTGTTACTTTGAGGGATAACACAGAAAGACCAGAGACGTTGGAGGTTGGAAGTAACGTTTTAGCTGGAGTGAATCAAAATAAGATTTTAGAGGGTGTTAAGATTATGTTAAGTAAAGAAAGAAATTGGAAGAATCCGTTTGGCGATGGGAATGCTGGCGAGCGAATCATCAAGATAGTGGAAGAAATTTAGGGGTGTAAGCAAAGGTCAATGTTAGAGATAGTAGTGCACGAGATAAAGGGATACTGCCCGGTGTATAAGGTAGGGGATAAAATAGTGATAGACGATCCGGAGATTGTTCTGGAGAAGACAGATGCGCTCTGCACGCACGCTCTTTCAACTTTGCTCCACTACGCTTTGATATTGGAGCATGACTGGTGTCCTGTAAAACTTGGATTGACAACGGCTGAAGATGAAGAACATGCGTATATGCAATGTGTTGATCCCGGAAAGCCATATACAGAGGGAGGAACAGTAATATTTAAATGCCATAAAACCACAAGGTTACACGAGAGGGACACAGACTAAATATAAATGAAAGATACAAAAAGGAACAAAAATAAATAATCTTGTGGGAATCTGTGAAATCTGTGGTTATAATAAGGAGGAGTAAGATGGAAACGGAAAGGATATTGGTAACGGGAGGAGGGGGATTTATAGGAACAAATTTGGTGAATGAGTTGAGAAAAAGGGGACACGAAGTAATTGCTCTTGATCTCTACAATAGCGATAGAGATGATTACATCAGGGCAGACGTGAGAAATTACAGACAACTGGAGCGGGTATTTGAAATTGAGAAGTGGAAATTCGACTATGTTTATCATTTAGCGGCTGAATACGGAAGATGGAACGGCGAGGACTATTATGAGAACCTGTGGGCAACCAACGTTATCGGGACGAAGCACATAATTCGATTGCAGGAGAAATTGGGATTTAAAATGGTATTTTTCAGCAGTGCGGAGGTTTATGGCGACTACGAAGGAATAATGTCTGAAGATGTGATGGAGAAGAATCCGATAAAAGATACTTATCAAATGAACGACTATGCAATAACCAAATGGGCGGGCGAGTTGATGTGCCTGAATTCAGCGAAGATGTTCGGAACAGAGACCGTCAGGGTAAGACCCGTTAACTGCTACGGACCGGGCGAACATTATACACCTTACAGAGGATTTATCCCTAAGTTTATTCACCATGCACTCTTCAATAAGCCTTATGTTGTCTATAAAGGACATAAGAGGATAATAGACTACGTGGAGGATACGTGCAGAACCTTTGCCAACATAGTTGATAACTTCATTCCAGGAGAAGTATATAATGTTGGTGGAAGACCGGAATGGGAAAAGGAAATCAAAGATTATTCAGATTTAGTGCTGAAAGCTGTTGGAAGGGAAGATTCGATAGTGAGTTATAAAGAAGCGGAGCCGTTTACGACAAAGATAAAGACGATGGACTTTTCAAAGGCGGTTAGGGATTTAGGGCATGATCCAAAGGTCACACCAGAGGAGGGAATTAAAAGAACCGTGGAGTGGATGAAAAGTATATATTAATATAGATACAAGCATTTAAAAAATTTAAGAAGGAACAAAGATTTTTTTAAAAATACAAAAGAGGTGATCTGACAACATGTCGATGGATGTAGATGTGATAAAAGAAGGAATAAATATCCTCATACGTGGGGGATATTACAGAAATAGAGAGAAATTGTTAGATGATGCATTCAGGACGATGTTGGAGGTGCGACCAGCACTAAAAACAGAGATGGCAGTAGAATTATATAAAGAAGAGAAAATATCGTTGAGCAGGGCAGCGGAAATTGCTGGTATGTCCACAGAAGGGTTCAAAAATATTTTGGAGCAGAGAGGGATAAAAAGGATTGTTAAAGCACCTTCAGAGGGTAAAATCAAGAAAGGGGTTGAGTTAATCCTTGGATAAGGTAATCATTCTGGATACAGATATTTTGAGGTGCTGCCCCAATCGGAAGAAGAACGTAAAGAATATCAAAAATTGTTGATAGAAAAGAGGACGTTGGGAAAAGGAGAATTAGAGGCGATAAGTATCTGCAAGCATAGGGGATACGTATTCTCTTCGATGGACGGTGCGGCATTAAGGTTTGCTGATGAGAATGGCGTTGAGACACTGGAGTTGCATTCCATCTTAAAGTCATTATGGGAATCAGGCATGCAATCGAAAGAAGAAGTCAATGAGATTGTGACAGAGATTGAGAAGAAAGATAACACAAGGATAAAAGATGTCGAAAAACTTTTCTTTTAAAAAGAAACCTTTACTAAAGAAAGAAAATTAATAAATAATCTTGTGAAATAAACCCTTTCAGGGTTTGCGGGTAAGCCCCTCCTGGGCTTGCGGGGGCACGGGCGGAGCCCACGATGTGTAATCGTGTGGTTATAAAAACACTTTTTCTTTTTCACAAAAAGAAAACCTGTGCTAAAAGAAAAAATTATGATAGAGGTATAAAAAATGGATATAGAAAACGAATATGAAGGAAAAGTTGTTTTGGTAACGGGCGGTGCGGGCTGCATCGGAACGAACCTATGCAAGAAGTTAGCAGAGCGGAATGCAGAGAAAGTGATAATCTTAGACGATTTATCGAGTGCATACGAGTGGAACGTGCCGAGAGCGAAGAACATTGCATTTGTGCAGGGAAGCATTTTGGATGATGAGATGTTGAAACGAGTGTTCAAAACGAAACCCGACTATGTATTTCATTTGGCAGCACATTTCGCGAACCAGAACTCAGTGGACAATCCCGATGAGGTAAAAAACCACGAGATTCCACAAGAGGGACACAAGACCAGAAATTAGAAGATAGAAAATAGAGAATAGAAAACTGATTTCTGAGCTCTGACTTCTGTTCTCTGACCTCTAACCTATTGCATCTTCATAATTTCTTGTGAAAATCTGTGTAATCTGTGGT
>JAUWPM010000047.1 GCA_030611585.1 Methanosarcinales archaeon
GATGAGCAGAACGACCATGGACTCCTTCAGGCGCTCCTTCCCCGTTCTTACCACGTTCACGCCTCGTGCCTCTAACCGTTCTACTAATCCCCCCAATCTGCTTTCCTCCAGCTCAATTACCAGTTCAACGGGTATTCGCCCTGCCGGCGTCTTCTTATCCCGCTGATGCAAAACACTGAGGATATTCCCGCCGAAATCTGATACTGGCTTCAATGCGAGCACCAACTGGCCCGGAATGTCTTGTAATTCGATGTCCATGGATATTTTCATGACGGTGCCACCTCTGTTTGCGGTATGGTAATGATAAGGAAAGGAGAATAATAAAAGGATAGATAATAATCTGATTGCCCTACATACGGTCACAATTCTACCTTCTCGAACAATCTGGTCGGCTCTTTCAACGCTTTTCCACTCTCTATCGACACGAACAACTCGTCAAGCTGCACCGTATGCACGTCGCCTTCCATACTGAGCTGCTGCCACACCTCTTCCATCTTGGCAGGCATCACCGGCTCCAGTAAGATGCAGATCGCTTTTATCAGTTGCAGCACGTTCTTTATTATCTCACCGCACCGTTCTCGACCTTGATCGCCCTGTTTTATCAAATGCCACGGCTCCTCCCGTTGGAAGAAGCTGTTACCAAAGTCCGCAAGCTTCATCACGGCGTCAACGAGCTTCTTGAATTCATAATCTTCCGTCGCACTTATCACTTCCTCCCTCGTCTTCTCGATCTTCGCAACGACTTCGTCTGCTATCACGCCGTCTGGAACTACGCCGAAATTATTGTATGCGAATGAGAGAACCCGATAGACGAGGTTCCCCAGAATCGCCACCAGCTCCTTGTTCACACGCATGGCGAAGGACTGCCACGAGAAATCTAACTCCTTCGTATGGCTCGACTGCGCTACCAAATAATACCGTAACGTATCAGGATGGAATCGTTCTAAAAACTCCGTTACCCATACCACGTCTCCACGCGTCTTCGAGAACGTCTTCCCGTCTATTTTTACCATGCCCGACGCGACGACAACCGCAGGCAGCGAGTACCCCGCGCCCTTGAGCATTGCAGGCCAGAATATGCAGTGATGATAGATAATGTCCGTGCCGATGAAATGCACAATGGTGGCTTTATCCTCCTTCCAGTACCGTCTCCATGCCCGTTCGTCTTCGCCTCTTGCTTTGAGTAACTCTTCTGTGAAGGAAATATAGCCAATCGGAGCGTCAACCCAGACGTAAACCACCAGATCATCCCGTCCCGGGAATTTCACGCCCCATTCCAGACTCCTCGTTATGCACCAATCCCTCAATTCCTTCTTCACCCATTCCTTCGCATAGTTCCTCGCATTCAGCGTCCCGCCCAGAGTATCCAAATAGAAGAGTAGGAAATCGGTAAAGGACGAGAGCTTGAAGAAGAAATGCTCCTGATCCTTGAAATCAGCTTCATTGCCGCAGATCTTGCAGTGCGGCTCTAATATCTCGCCCGGCTCCAGATGCTTGCCACAGCCCTGGTCACACTCGTCACCGCGTGCACTTTCACCGCAGTACGGGCACGTCCCCTCCACGTACCGATCGGGTAAAAATCGCACGCAGGTCGTGCAAAACGCCTGCTTCATGCTCTGCTTATAAACATGCCCGTGCTCTATCAACTTCGTTACGATGTCATTCGTCCTTCTGTGGTTGGTTTCCGAATCCGTCCGCCCGTAATAGTCGAAATCCACATGAAGCTCTTTGAAAACTTGCTTGAAATGCGCGTGATATTTCGTAATAACCTCGTCAGGCGTGACGCCCTGCGCTTCTGCACTCAGCACGATCGGCGTTCCATGAGTATCGGAACCGCTTACGAATTTGACGTCGTAACCCATCTTTCGGAGCATTCGCACGTAGATGTCCGCGGGGACGTACGTCCTGAGGTGCCCGATATGGCAGTAGCCATTAACGTAGGGCAATGCTGAGGTTACCAGGACCGGTTTCTCAACGGGGATATTCATTTTTCGTTACGGTTGTCAGCAATAGCTGCAATACCAAGATAGGGGATTGGAATTATAATACTTTTGATTTTTCCGCTATTGTAATAGCGACAACAATTTCTTGCAGGTTTGCCGTGCTGTTTCGTGATCCATTTTCTCGTATTTTGATAGTGCATCATAATTGTCAGGAATACGTTTCAGGCATTCTTTGAGGAAATCAAAATGAGTTAAATGTTCACCAATGAAGGCTATGTCAAGGTCTTCACCGCCAAATTTAGGATCGATGAGTGCAAGAATATCCGCATAATCTTTTATGAGCTTTCCACGATCCCACTCGGTATCTTCAGAGGTCCCGTGTCTTAGCCTATATGCCCTATCCCAAGCGGCTTTTAATTTGGATAGTAACAACAGAGACCGAGTAGGGACAGCAGCAGGAACCACACCCCGGATATTTCTTATTTCCGTGTTACCGTTAAGGATATGAAAATCTAATTTTTCAGGTCTCCCTTCAAAAGGATCTTCTGTTTCTCCGGAGATGAAGTCAACGATTATCTGCCCATCGGATGTATTTTTCGCTACACTGTGAAGTCCTGACGAACGATAATGTTCATATCCTCTCTCATTCCGCAAATGCCACATCAGGCTGCTTTTCGTTGTGTGATTTGTTACCAGATCAATGTCGATAGAACCGTACCAGAGATTATATGAATCCACGGCCCAACCACCTATAAGGACTGTTACAGGCTTTTCGTCAGTTTCTCCTCGTGCTCTCACCCATTGCAAAATATACTTCAATTCTTCAAGAGATTGATCAATGATCCGCTGGCTGGGACTATATTCTGGCATAGCCATCCACCATGACTTTTGCAATGTCCAGCCCGCTATATCCTAATCCTGCCAGATCCAGTAATGTCTGAGCTGGAGAGGTGACGATTATAGATTCGATCTCCCGTTTATCGCTGAACACGACTCTGTCCGGTAAATATATCCGTGCCTTTATGCCAGTATTTTTTCTATTTCCGAACACATCTTTAAAAAATTCGAACTCTTTTTTTTCTAAATAAAGATAAATCGCATCATGCCTGACCGCGTAACCCGTATACAACCCCCCCGCAGTATAGCTGGTAAACGCGAACTTAGATTCCTGTATCTTTAATGCGTGGGAGATTTCCTGTGCGGCAAGAATAGCACTATTGTAATCGATAGTAATCTCAGTTGCTCGCAAATTTTCAAACGGTCTCTCCCATGCAACACCGTTCAACAATTTGTTTACATCAAATATGCTCACATAATTTCCTTTTTTTGTCACGATTCCTTGACTAATCAAGCTCTGAATCGTTGCGTGTGCCCACCCATAAGATACATCCTCCAGAAGGGCTAACTGTCTAATAGACGTTGTTCGCTCTTTCAGAAGCCTTGAGATAACTCTCCAAGCTTTTTCAGACGTTATTTTGATCCTTTTCTTTGGGCTATATTCAGATGTCGAGAGTTTGATAGAATGAGGGAGTTGGACTAATGTTATAGCGACTTCTTTGGCGAGTGCTTCTTCGCGGGGTGGAATCACCTTGCCGGCAACAACAGGAAAAAGGTTCGATGCGTACTTTATCTCACTCCGCGTTTTCAGAACCTGCTTTAAGAGATTTAATCGTGCGATAGTATCAATTGTGACTCTGGATTTTATCTCAACAAGGAATATCTTGCTTCCGTCCTCTATAATCAGGTCTGTCATAATCGGCAAGCCTGCATCAGCAAAAGACTGCTCTCTGCTAATGATTGCATTATCACTCAAATTCAATTTTGCACGTAGTATTCCTAATATTTCCTCATCCATAATAATTATCAGTATATACTGATAACTATATAAAGGTATCAGTGATAACTGGTGGCATTTCAGGGGATTTCGCTATACCGATACTTTTTTGATAAACTCCAAACTCTCTATTCCACCCTCTAATGAATACAGCTCCAGCACCACGATCCCCTCATAGCCGTTATTATTAATTCCGTGTACCACCTTTCCCCAATCCAGGTTACCTTCGCCCAACGGCAAATGAAGGTCATCCGCTCCGAAGTTATCGCTCGCATGCATGTGTATTATCTTCACATCCTCTGCCTGTGCCGTAATGCCCAAGAACGCATCCAATTTCTTCGTCGTATTCGCATGCCCGACGTCGAGGCATACCCCAAGATTATCCATGTTCACACCGCGCACGAGTTGAATGAGCTCATCGGGATACCTGCCCATCAGCATATTCGCAGACGTCAAATTCTCCACCGCTATGCGCAATCCCCGATCCGCAGCAAATTCACATAGCGCAGTTAGACCAGCTACTGCCTTCTTAACCGCCGTCTCCGGCATCTGTACGGACAACGGCGAGAAGAAGCCCGGATGCACGACGCAGACGTCGTCAATGAATTCGTAGGTGTGCTCGATACTCCCTTTTATCTGCCGGATACTCTCCTCCCACATCCGCTCGTTTACACTCGCTATGTTAATATCAGAGAGGGGTGTGTGCAATGAAAGGACAAGATCCGTTGTCTCGTGTACCTCTCTCACCCTCTTTTTAAATTCACCTTCCACTTTTTGCACTCCTTCGTCTACTATCTCCCAACCCTGAAAACCGGCGTCTTCCAATCTATACATCCAGTCCAAAGGATCGCTGCTTGCATCTACCGAGGAGAAGCTTATTTTCGCGTTCATGGCACTTATTCTTCTTACAAAATACGTTCTTTTAAAAAAGAACCTTTGCTAACTAAGAAAGTATATGAGGATGATTTTTAGTCAATGTTTTTATCGAAGATAAAAAAAGTTGTTGGGAATGCTTCCTTTTTTAAAGAAGGACTTAGTTAGTAATCGTCTAAAGAAAGAATGAGCTGAACTAACTCTTTTATCGTCTCCTCAGGTATTTTAAAATCGCCTACAAGATCTATGCGCTTTATTATGTTACTGACTTCTTCATCCGAATCTGAAAAGTCGCTCAGTGAAATCTTCGGTAAGTCACTGCTCTTAAAGCCTTCAACAAGCACGAAATCAACACCGGAAGTTGCCATTTCCGCTATCAAGTCAGGCAAATTTTTACGACTGCAAATCTTCATCGTCTTTTCCGTCGAAGCGCCGATAACAACTTCAGCTCCAGCAGTAAAGAAACGGTCTGTATCTCTTGCAACGGGCATATCCAGATCCAACTCATGCGCGTGTTTTATGCATCCAACGCTACCGTATTCCTTCAGATACGCAATCAGATGCTCGATAAGAGCCGTTTTGCCCGACTTCTTCTTCCCCACTATGGCCACCACTTTCATCCGGTATTCCGCCCTTCTCTATTAAGGATTATAAAATTTTAAAAAGGTGTGGCGGTGAAGTTTCCACGCCATCTTGACATTAACGCTGAAAGATTTAATAAAAGCTATCTATAATAAAGACAACCGATTATAGAAGAATACAATGGCAGTAGAAGCACTTAAGATAATAAGAGATGGGGAAGAGGAAGGCAGGAAGCTACTTGAAGAGGCAAAAGCAAGCGTTGCGAGCATACTAAAAGACGCGGATGAAGAAGTAAAGAGGCCAAAAGAGAAGGCGCGAGAAGAGGAAAAGAGCATTGCCTCGGAAATTTCCGCTAAGTACATACAGGAAGGCAAGGAGGAAGAGGCAGCGATATTGAAAACTGCTGAGGTCGAAGTAAAGGAGCTGAAATCAGCCACGGAATTGACTATTGACAGTGCTGTAAACGTCGTGTTAGAGAAAATTTTGGGTGTGAGGTGATTATTGACGCATGGGCGCGAAAGAGATGGTGGAGAAGATAAAGGGCGAAGCAAACGGAGAAAGCGAGAAGATAATCAACGAAGCGAAGGCGAATGCAGAGAAGAAGCTCGAAGACGCGAAAAAAGAGTTAGAACTACAGAAGGAGCGATTTGTTAATGCTGAAGAGCGAAAGGGGATTGAGGAGAAGGAACGAATTGTGAGGGCGGCGCGGCAAAATGCGAGAAAGCTCAGGTGGACGGCAGAGGAGGAGATCATAGAAAAAGCGTTAGAAAGAGCACTGAAGCGAATCAAGGACGTTAAAAGCGAAGGCTTCGAGGGCAACTCGTATCCGAACATCCTGGCGGGCTTGATAAGGGATAGTGCAATGAGCATAACCGCGGGGAGTAGCACAGGCGCTGAACTGGAAGTACTACTCAGCGAGGAAGATGCGGCTGCATCCTGCATAGACCAGGCAATGCTAAAGAACTTAACCGATGAAATAAGCCGCGATAGCGGTGTGAATGTGCGGTTATCTCTATCAGACGAGAGGATAAAGTCAGCAGGGGGGGTCGTTGTGCGACGTAAAGACGGTGAGATAGAGGTAAATAATACGTTTGAGGAGCGAATGGCACGATTATCCACCAGTTTACGAGAGGAGATAGTGAAAACACTGTTTACGGGAAAATGATCGCAGTTGCGGTAATTGGAGATCCTGATACGGCTGCGGGTTTCAGGCTTGCGGGTGTAAAAGAGGTGTATGAATACGGCTCAGAAGAAGGAGAGGATATTGCCCGCGTGTTAGACAAAGTGGCAAGAGAGGAAGTTGCCATCATTCTTGTAAACGAACGATTCGCAGCCGAGATACGAACCAGAGATAAGATACGGGAGATAAACGCAAAGAAAAAGGGCGTCGTTCCTATTATCCTTGAAATACCGGACAAGAAAGGACCGATGGAGAAGAAGATGGACGAGATAGGACGGTTGATCCGGCGTGCAGTGGGTGTTGCCGTTAAGTGAAAGGTGGTTGATAAAGCTTTCTTTTTAAGAAAGTTTGTTGGTAAAATATAAGTGGCTGGCTATGACAAGCGACGCGACGGTAAAATCCACGGAAAGGGAAGTTAGGGATTTTTCAAAAGCGAAGAGAATCGTAATAAAGGTTGGGACCAGCAACCTCACCGATAAGAACTACCGGCTTGAGCCACGAAAAGTTGAGAAACTCGCTACAGAGATAGTCGAATTGAAGAAGCAGGATAAAGAGATTATTTTGGTATCTTCGGGCGCTATCGGCGCCGGTATTGGTAAGCTTGACCTGAAGCAAAGACCACGGGACATCAAGGTGTTGCAAGCCACGGCGGCTGTCGGTCAGAACGTCCTGATGAGCACGTACGATAGATATTTTGCCAATTACGACCAGATCATCGCTCAGATATTGTTAACACACGCGGCATTCTTCAACCGACAGCGGTACCTCAACCTGAGAAATACCTTAGTTACCTTGCTTAAGTCCGGTATAATCCCAATAATCAACGAGAACGACACGGTAGCCGTAGATGAAATAAAAGTAGGGGATAACGATACTTTATCGGCTTTAGTAGCAAGCAATCTCGATGCAGATTTGCTTATTATACTTACCAACACCGATGGTTTGTTCACGTATGACCCTAAAAGGAGTAAGAAAGCGGAACTCATTCCGGTTGTGGATGAGATAACCCCTGAGATTGAGCGTATTGCGGAAACTGGCGGAAGAACGGGCGTGGGGGGTATGAAGACGAAAATTCAAGCTGCTAAGGTCACTATGAAAGCAGGCATTCCAATGATCATCGCAAACGGGGGTGAAGAGAACATTCTTATGCGGATTATGAAGGGGGAACCCGTTGGCACACTCTTCATGCCGCGGAAGAGGAAGATGAACGATAGAGAGCACTGGATTCTCTTCGCAGCCTCGCCAAAGGGCAGGATTAAAGTGGATGAAGGTGCAAAGACGGCTTTAGTAAAAAATGGTGGGAGTTTGCTTCCTTCTGGAATCATTGGCGTTGAACGTGAGTTCAGAAGTGGTGATACGGTAAGTATCGTAGATGCCGACGGTGTTGAATTCGCAAAGGGCATCTCAAACTATTCAAGCAGTGATATAGAGAAGATAAGAGGCTTGCAATCACGGGAAATCGAGCACGTTTTGGGGCGTAAAGATTACAATGAAGTGGTGTATAGGGGGAATATGGTGTTGATTTAAAGCAACACTTTTTCTTTGAACCTTTTAAGAAAAGTTTTATCAAAATACTCCGCAGAAAAGAACCGAGGGCTAAGAAAAAAAAATCGAAAAGCTTTTATATACCTGTGATAAAACTGTAGTTTAAGTCATAGGCACTCGTGCTTAAGTACAGGCCCTTGTACTTAAGTACGGGATATAGTGACTTTTTGGTGTTTGCTGATAGAAATATAAAGTATTTAATATAAGAAAATAAAAAAAGACATATGTCAGAAATCAATATAGAAGGGGCAATCGAAATCGTAAGGAGTTATTTCAGTAAAATAAGGGGAGAGGAAGAGTTAATTAGCTCGCTCAATCTTCCACGTTCAAACTGGATCGGGTTTGATGTCATTGACGCTATGGAGAAAGAAGGACTCTACATAATACAGTGTGAGGCAAAGGACAATCTATTTTCTTCAGAAAAACTGAGATACCGGGTTAAAGTAGATGCAAAAGGAGAGATAAAAGTGGTCGAAAGAGAGAATGAATGAAAAAATATTCGGGTTCAAAGAGATTGTTATTGATACTGGACCGCTACTACTCTACCTAATAGGATTTTATGATGTAAGCGACCTCAGACGATTTAATTATGAAAAAAAGGATTTTATCTTGCTCGTGGAGTTTCTGAAAAATTTCAAAAAAATTTTTGTTACTCCTCAAGTCTTAGCTGAAGCATCGAATCTAGCTAAAAGTAGGCTCAAAGAAGAAAGATTCTCAAGATTTATTAATTCTTCAATAGCACTTTTATTATGCTTAGGAGAGGAATATATCGAGAAGAACGAAATTTTAAAGAGAACAGAGCTTTCAAAATTTGGAATGACCGACACATCGCTTATTGGTGTTACAGAAAGAAATAAATTGCTTTTAACAGATGACGGCCCTTTATTTTGGTATTGTAATGGAAAGAATGTTCCAGCAATTCATTTGGAAAGGATAAAATTTCTTATCTTATGAAACGTTCTGCTTTAAAGCACGTACAGATGGATGCACCCGAATTCAGAGCCCGTCTCACAATTAAAATCCCAGCAAAAAGAACCTCAAATAGTGCTTTATAGCCAAAAATAAGCACCATATTCTGGGGAATATCTAATTATGGGACAAGCTCTTTATTTGGAGTGTGACTATTTAAACAATCACCATTTATATCACCTTTATCCACCTAAAACAGAGTGGTCTTGCAGGAAGGTTCTAAAAATGACTCTGAATGTAGATGCAGGCATAGTGGAAAAAGCAAAGAGTGCAAGAGAAGCAGCGCTTAAATTGGCTAACGCTACAACCGCAGGGAAGGATAACGCCTTGCTACGAATCGCGGATTCCATTGATAAAAATCGGAAGCAAATACTGGCGGCGAATAACAAGGATATTGAACTCGCTTCGGGCTTAGTAAAGGAAGGACAGATGTCCAAAGCCCTTCTCGATCGGTTAATATTGGACGATTCAAAGATAGATGAGATGATATTGAGTGTGAAGGACGTTGCGAAATTAGAGGACCCGGTTGGCAAAACGGTGTCCGCAATTGAGTTGGATAAAGACTTAGAGCTCTTTCAGGTATCCTGCCCCATCGGCGTAATCGGTGCGATCTTCGAATCACGACCCGACGTGCTGGTTCAAATCTCATCGCTCTGTCTGAAGACCGGCAATGCCGTACTGCTCAAGGGCGGGTCTGAAGCCCGTAATTCAAACGAAGCGCTATTTGAGGTGGTGGCAAAGGCGTCATCCGAAGGCGGTGAAATCCGAATCCCCGAAGGCTGGATTCAATTACTGGAAACGCGGGAAGACGTCAACGCGATGCTAAAATTGAATGATTATATAGACCTCATCGTGCCACGCGGTAGCGACCAATTTGTGCGGTACATTCAGGACAACTCCAGCATAATGGTCTTAGGGCATTCGGAGGGGATATGTCACGTTTATGTTGATCGAGATGCTGACGTGGCTATGGCGCGGGATATATGTTACGATGCTAAGGTACAATATCCTGCGGTTTGTAACGCTGTGGAGACGGTGCTTGTAGATGCCGCAATTGCACGCGAGTTTCTGCCACTGATGGTCGAACGGTATCTGAAAGCAGGTGTCGAGGTCCGAGCATGTCCGAAGACAATGGAGTTCTTAAAGGATCAAAGCGAGCTAAAGCCCGCATCTGAAGAGGATTGGCATACTGAATATAACGATTTAATCATCGCCATCAAAGTGGTTGACGGCGTTGACGAAGCCATCGCGCATATCAACCAGTACGGGTCGGGACATACCGATGCAATCGTCACGGATAACAAAGAAACCGCGCTGAAGTTCATGCGGTTCGTTGATTCATCCTCGGTAATGCATAACGCATCAACTCGGTTCAGCGATGGGTTCAGATATGGCAAGGGCGCCGAAGTGGGTATAAGCACGAATAAGGTGCACGCACGCGGTCCCGTCGGATTGGAGGGGTTGGTCATCTATAAATATCTGCTGGTCGGTAAAGGGCATACAGTGGCACCCTACGTAGGCGCGGATGCGAAGGAATTCACGCATAAGAAATTATCAAAAGACTTTTCTTTTTAGCCGTACATACCCTCAGGCGGTCTTTCCTGCTCATTCTTTACCTGTGGCGCGGGAATCTTACCGAATTGTTCCTCGTACGCCTTTATGTGCCGATCCAGCCAACTCAGCAGTGCCTTCGCCTGTTCCGGCGACATTGTTATCTCCGCTTGTAACTCCCTCAGTATTACCGGCGGCTCCTTGCCCGTTACCGTACCCTCCGAGACGTCCTCGTAGCCCTCCTGATACACGATCATCTTGAATTCATACGGTGTATGCCCGCCGAATACGCCGGACGAAAAAAATCGTTTAAAATCCGGATGTTTTCTAACCACAAATTTCGGTCCTGGTAATTGGTCCACTTTTAGTGCTCACCCCCTTATTTCTATATGTTCATCTCATCATACTGAATTGATATAAATAACCTTGGAGGCACGGCTCTATCTAACTATGACGGCAAAGCAAAATTCAGAAAGATACGATGTGGTAGTCATAGGCGATGTGTTCTGTGACATAACTACGATACCAATTGCAGATTATCCGGAGCGAGACAAGCAGATAGGCTGTGAATTTATGCTCAAGATAGGAGGTCAGGCGGGGAACTGCGCGGCTGCATGTGCTTCTCTGGGCTTAAAAACTGCGCTTATATGCAAAGTTGGCAGTGATATGCTTTCGCAATGGCTGCTATCAGAATTGCAAAAAGTAGGTGTTGAATGCTTTGTGAGGATAACAGAAAAAGAAGAGCTTCCGCGTCCAGGCATAACGGTAAGCATAGCCTTTGAAGACGGTAGCAGATCAATGCTGTCCGATAGGGGTGCAAATTTAGACCTCGCGGAAGAAGACGTGAACTTCGAGCTACTACGAAAAACGCGTTTCGTTATGCGTGCTGGTCACTGGAACACGGAAGGGCTATTTCCAGCAAACAAGAATATACTCGAGTTCGCTCATTCCGCAGGTGCTTATACCGGTGTAGATATAGGCTGGAGTGCGTACCTTGGATGGACGGCTCACGCACGACAAACCGTTTTTGACCTCCTACCTTCGACTAACTTTCTTTTTGTTAACGAAGCGGAGATGCAAAGCTTAAGTGAAAGGAAAGGAAGGAGCGGAGCACGTGACTTGTTAGACAAGGGCTGCAAAAACGTGATTGTACATCGAGGCGCACATGGCTCCTCCTGGATAACCAATGAGTTCGAGATAAGTTGTCCTGCGTTTAACGTGAAACCGATACGCCCCACGGGTGTAGGAGACGTGTTCAACGCAGGTTTTATATACGCCGTTCTGGATGGTAAAGAGGCAGGAGAATGCCTGAGATTTGCCAATGCCTGCGCTGCTGCGTATATAAGCACAAAAAGAAGAAGAAAGGTATTCCCCACAATAACAGAAGTGGAAAGTTTGTATGTATAAATAAGTAAGAGGGGAAATAAAGAAGGAGATAAAATGAACGGGCAAATGGTACCAAAGACGTTTTTCGTTACCTCCGGTGTGGGCATGGACGCCGAGCAAACTAACGCTTTTGACCTCGCTTTGCAGGATGCGGGGATATGCGAATGCAATTTGGTCGAGGTTTCGTCTATTCTGCCCGCGAACGCAGTGGAAACGGAACGAAGTAGCGTGATGATAACACAGGGGAGCATAACCTTCTGCGTGATGTCACGGGAGGATGGTAAGTCTGGCGAGGTCATCGGCGCCGGTGTGGGCTACGGCTGGATAGGAAAAGAAGATGAGAACGGCAAAGAGCAAAGAGAGTTTGGCATCGTCTGCGAGCATCACGGGCATTATTCAAGAGAATATCTGGCGGAGAAAGTGCAAGAGAAGTTAGATAAGATGGCTGAAATTCGCGATAAAAAAATGTTTAAAAAGGATTTGTTAGTGGAATCCGTAGAGGTGGGAAAAGGTAAGTTCGGCTCGGTCGTAGTAGTATTAGTGTTCGTATTCTAATCTAATCTGAGATGAGAATGCGAAAGATTTTGTTATAATCAACCTGATGCGCCACACATGAGCCTCCGCTCATACTCGTTTGGAGAAAAGCCATTTAATCCTTGATGCGGAGCATCATTGTACTCTACGATAACATCGTCCAAAATCATTATTAATTCCTCTGCATCGCTCCACGCCCGTTCCGTCAACGTCTCTTTCAGCCTTCTTACAAACCGCTCTGCAATTCCAT
>JAUWPM010000084.1 GCA_030611585.1 Methanosarcinales archaeon
AGAAGACGAGGAATGGAAGAAATACAGAGAAGAGCGGATAAAACAGAATTTTAGCAGGGATAAGGCGATAAAGGATGAAGAATGGGCGCGGATAAAGAATGAAAGAGGAGAATTAAAGGCTAAGCGAGATAAAGCGGATGAAGAGTGGAGAAATAAACGAAAAGAGATCAAAGAGCAACTGAATGTCGCTATTACCTCTTTGGTGGCAATATTAGTGATTGTAGACAATTGCACGCGGAAATGCCTCGGTTTGCCCGTGTTTATAAAAGGGAGGAAGATTACCGCAGATGATGTGATCAAAGCATTGGAGAATCGGTTACCACCAGAATTGAAGTATATCGTCTCGGATAATGGGAAACAATTCATTGCCGAGGCTTTTCAGCGCCTATGCACGAATAAAGAGATTGTGCACGTGAGGATTACACGACATAGACCCGCCACAAATGGAATTGCAGAGCGGTTTGTAAGAAGGCTGAAAGAGACGTTGACGGAATGGGCGTGGAGCGATGCGGAGGAATTAATAATGATTTTGGACGATGTTATCGTAGAGTACAATGATGCTCCGCATCAAGGATTAAATGGCTTTTCTCCAAACGAGTATGAGCGGAGGCTCATGTGTGGCGCATCAGGTTGATTATAACAAAATCTGGTACAATCAAACGTTTTTCACCAAAATTGATTTTTATATCGGAAACGCTCCAATACTCTAACCTACTAAATATATCCCGTGTATCTTCTGCATTCATTTCAATCATCCAATTTTCACATCACGTTTATTCGGATTAGGGTATCCTGCCTGCGTAGTTATGAGAAGTTCATAATATAAAACAAGTACCTATTCTACGGCAAACGTGGATGCCCGCTTTTGAAAGCGGGGTGGAGTGGGCCCAGTACCTTATCATATTCCGTCACTACGGCACCGTTGAAAATAGTATGCCTAACCGTGCCGGGGAATTCGTAACCTTCAAAGGGCGACCACCCGCATTTTGTATACAAACGTTCGCTACTGATCTTCACGTGCTTCTGCGTATCTAAAATCGTCAAATTTGCCTTTTTACCTACTGCTATACGACCCCTATCGTTCAAGCCCAGAAATAGAGCGGGATTATACGCGCATACCCGTGCTATAAGCGTCGGATGGACGTCACAACGTACGATCAACCAGGACACGAAATTACCGTACGTATCTAAATTAGGGACGCCAGCAGGCGCATCTAAAATATCACGTGCTTTCTCCTCCTTCGTATGCGGTGCATGGTCAGTCGCCAGAAAGTCTATTCTGCCTTCTTTAAATGCTGCAAGCAACCGCTGCCTATTTCCTTCTGTTCTCAACGGAGGATTAGTCTTTAAAAATGACTTTTTAGATAGTACATCGTCCCGGGTAAAGAACAGATGATGCGGCGTGACTTCACAATGAACGTTTTTGTATCGCTCTATGAGATCAACCGTATCATAAACGGAGACGTGTGCAATGTTGATTTTAACGTTGCGCGAGGTGGAGGCGGTTGTGGCAGCTAAAACGTGCTTGACCGCCGACAATTCCGCTTCTGCAGGTCTTAACTCGGAATGGAGTTCTCCCAGCCCTTTTTTTTCTTCTCCCATCGCTTTTAATTCTACTTTCCTCTTGTCTATAATCCCCTGGTCTTCACAATGAATGACGGCGGGTTTGGAAGTCGCTTCTATTGCCTTAAGTGCTTTTGGTAATGTCCCCGCACCTATTTGCAATCCTCCTCCAGTCTCCGCAAGGTATATTTTGTACGCCACGACTTCTTTCTGCATCTCTGCAAGTGTACTTAGATTGGATTCGGCGACAGCACCGTAGAAAAGGACGTCAATCAAGCCCTTCGACTTAGTACGTGCGAGCTCCTTCTTCTCTCTTATTCGCGCTGCATTTATGCCGGGCGAAGGAGTATTTGGCATGTCAACCACAGTCGTTATCCCACCGTGCAGCGCAGCCGCAGTACCGTACTTAAAATCTTCTTTATAATCCCACTTATGACTACTATCTTCCCGTAAATGCACGTGTAGATCAATAAACCCGGGAAAAATAAGACATCTTCGAGCTTCTATCTCCCGCTCGCCTTTTAAACCTTGCTTTTTCAGCTCTGTAATATATCCCTCGTCAATACCTATCTGAGCCTCGTGTATCCCCTCCGGATTTACAATACTGCCTTCAACAACCAGCTCATGGAGCATAGCCATAGCATATCTTTTAAATAAGGAAGTAAAATAGAAAAGATAATTATAGGGGGGAGAGATGAGGATATGTTTCCGAGCAAAAAAGTTCAAAGTTTAGTGGGGAGAGAGATACACGTAGAGATGAAAGGAGAGTCGTGCGTGCTGGAGGGCGTGCTGACATCGGTGGACGATTATTTGAATTTACATCTGAGCGGCGCGAACGAGATATTGGAAGGAGAAAAGAAGCGATCGCTGGGCTCTGTTGTACTCAGGGGTAATAACGTTGTGCTTATAAATCCGCTGAAGGAATGAACGAGAGAACGGTGAAGGGAAAGAGAATAGGAATTATCGGCGTGGGTAACATAGGGGCCTCTATCCTTCGAGGGCTATTGGCTGCTGATGGCGGCGGAGTAAGCGGGAAAATCTTTATACACGACGTGAAGAAGGAGAACCTTGAATCTTTTGAAGGCGGACGGGAATCACGAGTTGCAGTTTGCGAGAGCAACGAAGAAGTAGCGAAGAAATCAGATGCAATAATTCTGGCAGTTAAGCCGACCGACGTGCACGGGGTAGTAGAGGAGATTGCACCGTTCATCAACGGGGGTAAGATGGTCGTATCGGTGGCTGCCGGCGTGCCAACGAGCGCAATCGAGCGCGATCTTGGTGAAGGTAAGAAGGTAATTCGTGTGATGCCGAATATCGGGGCGCGTGTAGGTGAATCCGTAACGGCGATGTGCAGGGGCACGTACGCAGGAGAAGAGGATGAAGTATTAGCGAAGGAGCTCTTAGGCGCTGTTGGTGCTGTTTATAGCGTAAAAGAGAGAGATATAGACGTTATTACAGGATTAAGCGGCAGTGGCATCGCCTTCTTTGCTGCGGTGATAGAGGCAATGGCGGAAGGCGGGGTGTACGAAGGTTTGCCATACGATTTATCGCTCGCGATTTCTGCTAGGACCGCACTGGGCGCTGCGAAGATGATTCTTGCTGGGGACGAGCCGTCTACGATAAAACACATGACTGCTTCTCCCGGTGGGACGACAATACGAGGGCTGTATGCGATGGATGCGGGCGGTGTAAAGGCGGGGATAATAGAAGCGGTAAGTGAAGCAACAAAGCGGGCGCGGGAAATATCCGGCGAGGCGCAACAAAAAATAAATCGTTGACACAGATTAACGCAGATTAACACAGATGATAAAAATCAACACTGTCAAACTTAACTTAAATAAGTCCGCGTAAATCAGTGTAAATCCGTGTCTTAAATAGTTGGTTAGACAGAAATGAAGGACGATTTGGTCGCGCAGGTATTGGGAATATTGAAGGATGCGGGATTTGTCGTATCGCGTAGATGCGAGGCGAGGAGCTTTGATTTAGCGGCGCGGAGAAGCGAAATAACCTTGCTGGCAAAGATAATGCGTAACATAGACAGCCTTAACGAAGACGTAGCGAGGAGTATAAAGCGTGCAGCATTTTGCTTACTTGCGTCTCCGCTTGTCATAGGAGAGAGAAAAGGCGTTTCCTCTTTGGAAGACGACGTAGTATATCACAGATACGGTATTCCTGCTTTAAACACGCATACCTTGTACGATTATTTTGCTGAAGGCTTTGAACCCTGCGTCTATTCTGCCACGGGGGGCGTGTACGTTAACATAGATGGGGACGCGATGAAAGTGGCGCGAGAGAAGAAGGGATTATCCTTGGGCAACGTTGCCACGGAATTAGGTGTTTCGCGAAGGAGCATTAGCAAGTACGAAGAAGGCGGAATGAGTACGACAATAGACATCGCACTGAAACTTGAGGAGATTTTTGATACCGCACTCATAGAGCCTTTAGAGGTGTTAAACGCCGAATTGGAAGAGCCGCCGTCGTCGTCGTCTTCGAACGTATTAAAAGGTGGAGTGGAAGAAGCGGCTTCGAGCTTAGAGAACCATATTTTACGTATGATGGAAGAGATAGGGTTTGAGGTTTTTACAACGGCTTACGCACCGTTTAACGCTGTTTCTTTTCCTGAGCCGCCGCCGTCAAAAGCGCAGCGAGGCGAGTGTACGAGAATTCTCACAGGGGTAAGTGAATACACGGAGCGAATGATAAAAAGGGCAAGAATAGTAAGCAGCTTATCGCAGGTTACGAGAACGAAGTCGGTATTCGTCGTGAATGGAAACGTCAAGTACGTGCAAATAGATAATACCGTTTTGATAGGTAAGGACGAGTTGAAGCGAATAAGGGACCCGGAAGAGTTTTCCGATGTGATAGAAGAGCGAGCGAAGGAGAGGGCGTAGCAACCACAAGATTACACATAAGCCCTTTCAGGGCTTGCGGGGACATGGGGGCAGAGCCCCATAATTTTCACGAGAATACAATAAAAAAGACATCTAAACTATTCATAAATCTTTTATTACCTCTTGGGATGGAGGAGGCGAAATAGAAATGAATAAAGTAGCCATAGTAATGGGCTCGAAGAGCGATCAAGCGGTGGCGGATAAAGCGATAAAGGTGTTGGAAGAGCATGACATCCCTTACGAAGTGACGGTTATCTCCGCACATCGGAGTCCCGAAGCGCTGGATAGATACTTGAAGGAAATCAGCGATGACGTAGGTGTGATCATAGCGATTGCAGGGCTATCCGCGGCTTTGCCAGGGATAATCGCGTCGAAAACGGAGAAGCCAGTCATTGGCGTTCCGGTAAGTGGTAAGTTGATGGGCATGGATGCGCTGCTTTCTATGGTTCAAATGCCTTCTGGCGTTCCGGTGGGCGTGGTGGGGATAGATAGCGGAGAAAATGCGGCTTTGCTTGCCCTCAAGATATTAAAGGCGAAGTAAATCTCGGTAAATAAGAAAATCAATGTCAAAAAGCGACATTATTAACAAAATATACAGTAGCTTAAAAACGATATTATGGCGTAGGCACGCCAGGATAGAGGCTGAGAATGACAGCATTAGCGAGTCGGGTTTAGAAGATGCTCTTAGAAGTGGTTTCACAATGGTAGAGCATTATACAGATGATCCACGTGGAGAGAGTGCTTTAGTTTTAACTTTTGTTAATGGAAATCCTGTGCATGTTGTTTTAGCTCCAAGGGAAGATTTAAGTTATTTAATAACTGTATATGTACCAGAGCGAGATAAATGGGACGAGACATTTGCAAGGAGGAAAGGGAAATGAATTATAAGTGCAGGTGTGGCGGAGAGTTCAGTCTGGATTTTAGAGACGAGCATACAGGGGGAATTCTGATCAAAGACGTGCCACTGTTAGTCTGCACGAAATGCGGAGAGGAGTGGTATCCGCCAGGAGTTCCAAGAATGATTGAAGGAATCAGAGAAGCAGTGAATAGAACAGGGCAAGTCAAGATCTTTGAAAAGTTGAAAATAATCAGCGAGAAAACCTAAATTGTTGACACAACACTTTTTCTTTTTTACAAAAAGAAAACCTGTGCTAAAAGAAAAAAATCAGTGTAAATCAGTGTTAATCTGTGTCTTAAAGAGAAGGCGGTTAAAGCCTTCGCCAGGTGTAAACGAACCTTTGTAAGGCAGTGGCATTGCCAAGAATAGCGAAGATGACGAGTGCCCAACCGAGGAAGGTTAAGCGTAGCAAGCTTAGCGAGCTTAACAGTCCTGATGCAGGGACCGGGTATGGATAGAGCACTGTGAGGAACGTTGCAGCGATTATGAGTACCATGCGGTCGGCTCTGCCGAGCATCCCGCCGTACATTCTGTTCAGACCTACTGCCTGTGCCTGCGTGCCCATGTAGGAGGAGAGCAAAACGCCGATAATCGCCATAACGCCGATTTGCCACCAGCTTGCGTAGCCGCCGAAGACAATGCCGCCGACGATGAACACATCTGAATAGCGATCGAGGACATGATCGAGGAAATCACCCTTTTTGCTTGCGTTACCGAGTTCACGGGCTACAACGCCATCCAAGCCATCCAGAAGGGCATTCAGGCATACGAAAACGCCAGCGAGAAATAAAATGAGGTTAAGGTTAAAAGACGTGCTCTTGCCGGATAGAAAGAAGAATAAGCCGGCGAGTAGCGCGAAAAAGAGTGATAGGATGGATAGGAAGTTCGGCGAGATACCTCGTACGGCGATAAATCGCGCAATCGTTCTTACTAAACTGCAATTATCTACGAAGGTTCGCAAGAGAGAATCAAGAGCCATTTTCTTGTTATTCATTCAATATCATGTGCTTATAAATCCTAAACCACAAGATTACACAGATTTACACACAACTTTTTTACCTTCGGTAAAACCCTTGACTAAAAACATCCTCTTAGTTTTTCTTTTAGCACTGTGGGGCTCTGCCCCACGACCCCGCAAGCCCTGTAAGGGCTTAGTTTTCTTTTTGTGAAAAAGAAAAAGTGTTGTGCAATCTCGTGGTTTTCTCGGTGTCATCACCAGGAGATGAATCGAGTCCAGTCCAGTGATCCGGGCTTATACTTCTTCCTGAGCGCTGCTTTCTTCTTTACATTTCCTTCTTCTTCTCTTCCTGTTTCCGCATCTATAATCTCTCGCACCACAGCAGCTACTTCTTCCACGCTCTTTCCACTCGTATCCAGTTCATAGACAATATCGCAGAGCTCGACCGCTTCGATAAGTATAACATCCAGTGTTTCCGCTTCCACATTCTCCCGTATCTTCTGCGGTGGAAACCCCTTCTGCCTGAGCCGCTCGGTGAGCACGGCGGGATTTGCACGCAACACGATTGCGAGATCAGGGTTCAGGAGATGAGCTAAGTGTCCCTCTATTACTAACAGCTTTTGCTCTTCTTGTTGCTGTTGCTCATGTTCATGCCGCTGCCGTTGCTGCACATATTCTTCGAGCTTATCGAGATCCGC
>JAUWPM010000050.1 GCA_030611585.1 Methanosarcinales archaeon
GATAACTCTTTTATAATTCCTTCACCACTTTCTATCCTATTTAATTCAGAAACAAGTTTGCTCTGAAACTGCATATATAGCGAAACGGCTGCTTTTATCATTTTGCCATCACGCAGGCACAGACCTATTCCAATGCCCGCTTTTCCAAACCGACCGCAAGCATCCACCATTCTCATTAAATCTATCCCCTTTCTCACCACTTCGGCATTCAGTATATACGTGTTGCCAACCAGCGCATCCCGGTTAATCGCCGCTCCCGCGTTAGACTCGAGAGACAGCGATAACAAAGCTGCAGTCAATCGCCTTTCCTCTTCTTCCTCCAAATCGCTGATATTTCTATCACCTTCAATATCCAGTTTTTTCAAAAACGCATCCACCCACTCCACCTTACCCACAAGCGGGATATACGGGTCGGTGGAGAAAAGAATCAAATCACGAATTTTTCCATCGCCGAGTTTCAACCCCTTTTCGACTGAAATAACGCCCTCTTTTATTCCCTCATCCAGAATCATTTTGTTTGTCCCTGTGTCCATCCGCAATTTATCTCCTAAGGTGCCTGCTACTGCGAGACCCGCGAGGTCTATGTTGCCCCCGCCGTCGCTCGACAAGCGTCTTGCCACGAGATAAGAGAGCCCTGCGGCACAAATATCGCCTTCTATCTCTTTTTCCCCTTTCCCCGTGTGTTCGCCCTCGGGAATGTAAGGGTTTATGAGGGCAAAAGAGTCGGGAAGTGAAGAAACGAGCTCATTGATCGGGGTTGGGGAAGTCAAAGGTGGCGTATGGTGGTCTATGATTATAACATCCTTCTCGTTGAGATGCGCTGAAATCAGGTCCAACTGCGCAGTGCCCATGTCGCAAATTATAATAAGCGGGTCCTTTAACCCCTGAATAAAGGAATCCTCTAATTTGCTTACAATCGTCGTATGGAACTGTATTTCTCTTCGAAGCAAAGCATTACAAATAATCCCTGCAGAGGTTATTCCATCTGCATCGTAATGCGAGACAATCCTTGCGTGATCATGTCTCTTTATCAGTTCCACTGCCTTTTCCATCGCCTTTTGCACGCTTATCATGCTACAATAAATAGAATGGCTCTATATCCACAAATCAAAAAGTTTTCTTTAATAAATTACTTGTAGTAAAAGTGTGAACAGTCAGGTGTGACCGCTGGAATCTATCACCTAAAACCTGAAAACGGACACTTGACATCTATCCAGGGCGTGTGGCCTAGTTAGGACATGGCGGCAGCCTCCTAAGCTGCAAATCACGGGTTCAAATCCCGTCACGCCCGTGTACGTATCTTCTCACTGTCCACCACGATGACGTCCTTTATCGCCTTGACCGCGTCAAACGGTACAAAGATATAGTCCCCCTCCTTTTTGAATCTGCTTGTGTCAAGCTCCTCGGCGGGTTTAACCACGAGTTCTCTCAGCATACCCGTTCCCGCATCTGCCACTATATTATGCAACATACCCATCTCGCTACCTTCGGAGTCCACAACCCGTTTGTTACTCAACTTCAGTGCCGATATTTTTTGCATTTTTTTCTTCCTCACTCCGTAGTTTGTCACGAAGCTTTAAAAAATGTTTGTCCCATACTTTAACGAAAAGAGCAGGTTCGCCCCGCGTAATGCTAATCCTTTCTTCTCTTCCTATCGCCCGGTAAAACTGCCCGTCTATGACCAGCTCAGCATCCTTCCTCTCCAGGAGTTCCAAACTTATCTCGCTGTTTATATCAACGACCGTGGGTCGTGCAGCAAGTTTAAAAGGTGCAATAGGCACGATTATGGTTGCATTCACCTTTGGGTCTACTATGGGTCCGCCCGCACTCATTGCATACGCAGTGCTTCCGGTGGGCGTTGCGAAGATAACACCGTCTGCTCGTAACCGCTCTAACTCTTCACCGTCGAGGAAGATAGTGAAATGGAGCATCTTCCCGGGTTTCGACGTTATCACGACCGCTTCGTTCATCGCATACGGCACCTTCGCCGTTTTACCGTTTATCGCTATGGAAAGCCGCTCTTTCCGCTCGACCTCAAACCCTTCTTCTAATAGGTTTGTGAGTGTAGAAACGCCGTTTTCCGGCTGCACTTCCGCTAAGAACCCGATTGCACCCATGTTTATTCCTAATACCGGCGTAGGACTTTTTAATGCGTGAAGTGTCCGTAGAATTGTGCCATCACCGCCAATGCAGATCAGAAGATCCACGTTCATCTCCTCTATCTTCACACCGCGCTTTTGGAGCTTATGTGCCGTTGCTTCGTCGAATGTAATCTCGACACGCTCCTCTATGGATTCAAGCAGCTTATCTAATACGAATACATCCTCCGCTCTACTCTTACATACGATCCCAATGCGTTTCGGCTGAATTAAGTTCATTCTTTAGTTACTCAGAGAGCCGGAATATCGCCTCAGCTAAATCGCCTTTCGTTTCGGTTAACGCAGCTTTCGCTTCTGCCTCGCTGCACCCAGCCTTTTCCATCACTATTTCCACGTCCTCTTGAGAGATACTCACCTCAAGCTCAAGTCCCGGTTCCGTCCGAGGGCGTTTTACCGGTGTGCCTGTTATTTGATACATCTTTGATCCCGGTGCGTCCATAACGGTAACGACGGCATCCTCAAAAACGAGTTCCGCATCTGCGGTTTTTATCACCACTTCCTCGACATCGCTTATCTCTTCTATGCTTATGCCTATCTGTTTCATCTGCTGACTTAACTTCTTCGGATCCAAGCCTACGCCCTTTCTAAACCCACCGCGCATTTTTCTTTGCCTTTCCTTTTTATTTTTTAAAAATGGTAATATCGTATGGTATGTATTGTATACTATAAGATATAAAGAATATTAGAAGCGGATTGCGTTTAGTTATCGGTATTACCGCTGCGAAAATGAGATTCTAAAAGAGCGAAAAGGGCCCGTGGTCTAGCTGGAATGACGTCGCCTTTACGAGGCGAAGGTCATGCGTTCGAATCGCATCGGGCCCATAAATCTTTTATTTCAATCAGAACACTTCTTTTAAAAAGGTTAAGAACGCTCGTCCTATGAAATTTTCAGGCTCGATATCAGAAGCAGATAAGGAAAAAGCAAGGTATGAATTGGTGGGCGTGCCTTTTGACGGCAATGCCTTCAAAAAAGGCGCAAGAGAAGGACCTCATGCGATAAGAAGGGCATCACAGCGACTTGAAACGTTTCTATGGCACAGAAAACTTGAATTGTCAGATTTGCTGTATTATGATCGCGGTAATATAAAGTTAGAATGGTTTACCAAAGGCAAACGAGAACGAATTGAGGATTTTGACCTCAAAAAAAGGACGATTTTTATTGGTGGTGACCATTCCATCTCATATCCCATAGTTAAATACCTCTTCGAGCGAGGAGAGATCGCCAAAGTGATAATCATAGATGCACATGCTGATTTCAGAGACTCGTATAAAAACAATAGATTTTCCAATGCGTGCGTAACGCGAAGGATAGCGGAACTGTTAGGGTTTGAAAACGTGATAGAGATAGGCGTCAGGTCTTCTTCTGAGGATGAGTATGCAACACTAAACAAAATAAGGATTTGCGATGTAGATATAGTAAAAGAAAAAGGCGTAGAATGGCTATTGAAGGAAATCGGGAAAGGAGAGGAGAAAACTTATCTTTCTATTGATATTGACGTGCTTGACCCCAGTATAGCGCCCGGTGTAGAACATCCCGAGCCGTGCGGCATGTCGCTTGAAAGTCTGATTTCTTTGATACCGGAGATAATGAAGAGAAAAAATGTAGTTGCAAGTGATGTTGTAGAGGTGAATCCACGATTAGATACCGTTAATGGCATTACAAGCATTAACGCCGCAAGGATTATATTTGAGATATTGGCATGCTATGGGGAAATGGATACTCGTTTGGAAGAATAAATGCCGAAACTGACTTAAGGAATGACTACATTAAAAGTCATCACTGTGAAGAAATCAATCCGCATCTTCGCAATCTTTGCAGTACTCGTTTTATTAGCTGCTGCTTTGCAGCCCGCCATCGCTCGACCCGCTGATAACCCTCGAATTTCGTTTTCAACGCCTGAACATTCTTATATATCTCCAGCAACCGCTTCCGCTTTGACCACGCTCGCGCAGATGCGCGCCGTGGCGAATCAGCAGCGGGACAGCGGGTTAGATGTGGATGCTCTTATTAATGTAGCTAATGCAGCCGGGGACACGACCGACACGGATAACGATACGCTGCCGGATTCTGTTGAGGCAATTCTCGGCACTGACTTTAATAATACCGATTCTGACTTTGACCGCCTGAACGATTCTTACGAAGCGAGGAATAACTTAGACCCGCTGAAACCTGATTCAAACGGTGACGGCTTAGCAGATTACTTCGAAGTGCACAATGTCTCTCTGGATGTCGATGGTGACGGTTTTGCCAATGCCTGGGACTTTGATAATGATGGTGATGGCGTGATTGATGCGATGGATATGTCGCCGTTCTCCACATCTACACCGTACGAAAGTATCCATTTTGATATCAAAACAAACGGGAACCCCACTTACATAAACTTTCAGGTAAGGCCTAAGAATCTCGACCACTTGCGTCAAGCGTTACAGACCTGGGACTGGCCACCTGATTGGGAAGGCTCAATGAAGGACCTGAACAATTCAAAGAATGATGTGCACGTTACCCCTATGCTCGAACTTACTATACCCATCGAGTGCAAAATTATTGCCAACCACAGCGGCAAGTGCTTAGAGGTCTTTAACGCGAGCCTCGACGACGGAGCCAACGTCCAGCAAGCTAACTGCAGCAATTGCAGTAACCCACTCTGGAAATTTGAACACATTGGCGATGGCTACTACAAGATTATTGCGAACCACAGCGGCAAGTGTTTAGAGGTCTTCAATGCGAGTCCCGATGACGGCGCTAACGTCCAGCAAGCTAACTGCAGCGATTGCGATAACCAGGTATGGAAACTTGAGGCAGTTGGTAAAGGTCTCTTTAAACTCAGTGCCAAGCACAGTGGCAAGTCTCTCGAAGCTGTCAATACTACTGCGGACGGCGCCAACGTCTATCAAGCTGATTACTGGGGGCATGATAACCAGTTATGGAAACTCGAACCTGTTGTGAACGTCATGCCCAACCAGTCACTGGTGGAAGATTACCACATCATGATTAATTTTAATAAAGCATACATCCCACTTTCGCCTACGCGGGATTACGGAGCCCCTGTCGCTCTGACTGGTCGGATGTTCCTCCCTGCCTCGGTACCACTGAATCTTTCTGCAGACGCCCGACTTGTCTGGAACGTGAATGCCAAAACAGACAAAACAGCAGAAAAGATCGCGTTAAAAGCTCCTAACGGCAAGTATGTCCGCGCAGAGGGTGGTGGCGGCAAGGAACTTGTTGCCAATCGGGGTGCCATCGGTGACTGGGAAACGTTCGAGCTCGTTCGAGTAGATGAAAAAGATGAAAACAAAGTAGCTTTAAAAGCCCATAATGGGACATATGTCGGCGTTGATCATACTGTTATGATGTTTTGGAGGTTCTACCCACTCGTTGCCAATCGTGACACAATAGGCCAAAAGGAAACTTTTACACTGGAACGCACGAATGACAAGATTGCTTTGAAAGCTTATAATGGGAAGTACGTGTGTGTGGGATGCGGGGCAACTCTTTACCCGGATAGGCTCAATGCAGACTCCAGTAATCCAGTATATTTTGACTTAACAGAGGTAGCAGAAGCAGATTCCGGAACAACGACTCTTGCCATGTACAAAGAAGACTTCATGCTCACCGGGTTTAGCGTCGAAGAGTGCTACGGCTCTGAAGTTGGCGTGTTCTACAGCGACGACAAAGACCGGATACTGGAGGCTGACTTTGTGATGGCCTATGAATTCCTTAGAAATACGACCACACACGTTTCCGATATGCCTGCCGTTCTTACAGCCCACAACGTGAACCTCACCTCTAATACCAGCTCTTACTCGCATCAAGATGAGGCATTGGTGGAATTGGTCGGTAATATGACACCGGATGCGCTTGATTCGCTGCCTGACGACATGATTCTGCCCATCCTCATCGCATTCGAAGATAATTTCACGAATAAAGCAATGGGCGATTGTGTCTCAGGCTCGAATATCACGGAGGATACGTACGCGGTAGACATGAGAGCCGCACCGGTCATTACCACGAAAACGATGAAGATGACCTGGTATAACACAACCACGAACGAATCCCTTGAAATAGACGATGTGTTGACCGAAATACAGGAATGGGGACAGGCAAAAGGGCTGGATGACGATACCTTGGCGACGATGATGGGCTTGGTGCTCGCATGGGATGCGGGTGAATCAACGGTAATCAGAGTGGGATCCGCTGATACTGAATTTGATAACATAGGAGAGAACGCTGTCCTGGACGCACTTGAGAGCTACGGCATTGTTGGTATTGAAACGATTGTCTGCTCCATTTTACCGATCTACACTATGGTGAGCACCTTCCGGATGAAACCCACCATCATTGCGAAACTCCAAAACATAGGGAAATGGAAGTTGCTGAAAACTCGGTGGACAAGTATCAATAAATGTAAGATTGGCACGGTGGGAAAGCTCAACAGATTAGATAAGGCGTTGGGGATCATCGGATTGATTATTGAAATAGGTATCGCGCTCGGCATCTTAATTTACTTCTTGGCAACGAGTGCCCTGTCGAATTTTAAGATATGGTACGCCTCTTTTTATACCACAATGGTCATCGCATATGCGGCTGCCATGTTTTTGATCGGAATGGCGCTCGTCGAGGCGGGGCCCGTCGGCTGGGCCATTCTTATTGTGCTTATACTCGTCGAGGTCATACTCGAGATTTTCGGCGTTGGGTTTGGCAAATTTGTGGAATGGTTCATCAGCTTCTTTTATGATATTGATGAACGGAGCAAGGTAGAACTTGAGATGAAAGAGACCTCGTTGAATATCGATGACTATGATGATAACAGCTTGACCACGGGAGACCGTATCGAGTTCAAGAGCCGTATATTAGGGAAGGTCTGGGTTGTGGGTCCTGGAGGTTGGAGTGATCTCAAGAATAGCTATATTACCCCTTCGTACGATTATTCTGTTCCGTCTGGTTCGGTATTAGATCAGAACTCAACTTACACCGCCACACCTTACGCATATACGTACCCAAGCAAAAAGGCAGAGACCATAACCGGCGTGTGGGTGAAGCCCATGAGCATGATCAACTTCCCGCTCACGGTTTGGCTCTCCTCAAGTTACAGGGTCTATTACAGGGAATGCTGGTGGTGCTTTGGCTGGTGGTGCGACACGGAGAGTACTTCCAAAACGAGCAATAGCGACCCGACTACGCTCTACTTCGATGTGCTCCCGGAGACGATCACCGATTTTGTGTACTGGCGTCAGATTTCCTCGCTGGATCACGATGGTGACGGGCTTCTGAACAGCGAGGAGCGAACCAACGGCACCAACCAGTGGCGATTTGATACTGATAGCGACGGACTCTCGGATAAATTCGAGGTTGACTACGGGACGACTCCAACCAAATCGGATACTGATAGCGACGGGCTGAATGACGCACTTGAGCTTCGGCTGAGCACTGATCCATTGGTAAGGGACACCGATGATGATGGTTTGAGTGACTCTGAGGAGCATAAAGGCTGGCAGGTCGATTTCACCTATTACGGCCATGAATTCACCGAGAAGGTATGGTCAGATCCTCTTATGACCGACACCGATGACGATGGGCTCACCGATCTCGAAGAGTTCATGAAAAGGCTTAACCCACGGTCAGGGGATACCGATGGGAACGGTACAAGTGACGCTAACGAGTCTATCATTCCCATCTATGGATGTATAAAAGATGTGGACTTCAATGAAAAGGGCAGTAGCGTAATGGTAAAGCCCGGTGAGCACGTAAACGCCACAGCAGAATACCGGCTCATAGGTGTGAGAGATCCTGCAACGGGAGATCCAGCCAATTGCGCGATCGAGATAACTATGGATAATTCAAGCTTTAACAAAACTATCTATAATGGCACGCCTGTGGTGGGTAATATAACCGAAGGCTCAGCCAACTTCTCTTTCAATGCTTCGAGCACTGAGGGGATATACAAATTAAGATACTACTGGAACTGGAGCTGTCTCGACGAGGTACTGCCTGAAGAGGAAAGAGAGATTATTGGCGTGATTATAACAACCGAGAATTTAAGCGCCGAATGGGTTACAGACGGAGCGGATGCCGATAGCGATGGTATTATTGACATTAACGAAGCGATTGGCTGGGCGGTCAACTTCACCGATGCCAATGGCACCCATACGATCCTTGTGACCAGCGACCCCGGACGCATGGACACCGATTCTGACGGACTCACCGATCTCGAAGAGTGGAATTGGTTCACGAATTCATCAAATCCCCGGGCTGAGGATACAGACGGCGATGGGGTTACAGATCTCGTCGAACTCCTGTGGGACTATGACTTACTTTCGTATGACACGGATGGTGACGGACTCGATGATGGCGCTGAACTCACGTTCAACAGCGATCCGAAGCAGAAAGATACCGACAACGATGGGCTTACCGATTTAGAAGAGTTTGAGTTCAACTCTGATCCGAGGAACCCCGATACTGATGGTGACGGCCTCAATGACAAGGATGAGAAGGATTGTGGCTCCAGCTTGCTTCTTCCTGATCCCGATGATGACATGCTCTTTGATAACCTAGAATGCGAATTAGGCACTGACCCCTGGAATCCGGACACCGACGATGACGGAGCAAACGATGGGTACGAGGTTAACGTTCTCAACACGAGTCCCTTACTCAATGACACCGATTTCGACCTCCTCTTGGATGGTGACGAACTCACGTGGAAGACGGACCCGTTGTATAATGATACGGATCAGGATGGACTCTGGGACGGGAGAGAACTGAATTTCGGCACTAACCCACTTTACAAGGATACCGATTATGACGGCATCAATGACTCTGAAGACCCGGATACCTATGCAGCTCATGTCGAGCATCTCATTCTCGCACACGGCGCTGATGAGGATATTTACGAGTTCACCGATAACCTCGTACGCTATACCAATGTTACCACCGTTTCGGCAGATGAGCTGTTAACGAATTATACAGATGCCCCCTACATCGTGCTTGTTGGGAGACCGGATGCCGGGAACGGAACCGTGGGAAACATAACAAAGACTATTTTGGCTGATTCCAATGAGACTCTCACGCAGATGCTCGAATCGGATTACGACCGATTTGCCATCAAGTACGGGGTATGGAACAGCACGCAAACGGTCGTGATGCTCTCACGCCCGTATCCATCAGACCACTGGCGAGTGCTGACCATGCTTAAAACCAGGCGGGAGACGGTATTACCAGGCTCCGTAGAAGTTGAATGGCCAACACCGAGGGATTTGTTCAGAGTAGATTCAGAGAATACGATAAAAGAGACGGATTCGCTTATCTGGGTTGCCCTTGATGAAGCGGTAACACCGAAGGTCAAGCTGAGCCGCTACAACGCTGCGACAACACCCGTCACACTGACTCGTGCCTCTGGCTTGGCACGTTATGATAAACCAGTGGGACGGTATCTCGAGATAAACGTGAGCGATAATATCCAGAATGAGACCGAGGATATAGTCAAGCAAGCGTGGATCTTTATGTATTACACACCATCCGACCTCGATAGAACTGGCGATGGCTACGCGAACGATACACGAGATATAAACGAAAACACCTTGCGTTTGTATTCGTCCAACGAATACACGGGTAAGTGGACAAAACTTACCAACGGTACGAGTTGGGTATTTGGAACCGGCGTGAATACCACAAATGTAGAGCTTTACGGCAAGGAATACGAAGGCTACGTATGGGCGAACGTTTCTCATTTCAGTGTGTATGGTATCGCGAGTGAAGGGAAAGCTACAGGAGGTGGTGGCGGTACACCGCAGGACTCTGATAATGACGGATGGAGTGATATAACGGAGATGCTGAAAGGAACAGACCCATATAATCCAGATACCGACGGAGATGGGTTCATTGATTCGGAAGATCCGTATCCGCTGGATCCAACATTGCCCTTGCCACCGATAACAACTCCGTCACCTTCCGTTACACCGAGTGCAACACCACTGATAACGCCAGTACTGACGCCGACACCTACAGAAGCACCAGAGGAAACACCGAAACGAATACCGGGCTTTGAAGCGATTCTGTGGCTGTTGGCCGCTGGATTCGCAGTGGCACTCGGTTATTTAGGCAGGTTGAGGAGAAGGGAAAAAATTTTGTGATGGATACAGGATGCAAGATGCAAGGCAAAAATATTGACATTAAATTGTTGGTGATTCTTGCCATAATATCCCTAACAATCGTCTCTGCCGTTTACTACACATCGCATCGTGAAATCACTGATCCGTCTGTGTTGATAGCGAAAACGGTGGATGCCTCAAAGGATGTAAACTCGTACCGGTTCGCCCTTTCCACGAACCTCTCGACGCCCGAAGGGGCTGTTGAGATGATGAGCGGCGATGGATGCGTTGACTACCGAAATAAGAAGTTGCACACAACGGTGACGGCGATGAATCGCTCAATAGAGATGGTTGTCATCGGTGATACTGCATACGTACGAGAATCGTACGGCTCATGGCAGACCCAGAACGTAAGCGGCTATTCAGGCTCTATCTGGGAAAGTGACCAATTGGCACAGCAACGTTCGCTATTAGCCAATGCCACGAACGTAACGATGCAAAAGGAAGAGAATGGCTGGGTATTGGATATTATCCCTGACCGTGAGGAAGTAATCGAGCAGATGAATCGCACAGGTCTTGAAACTATCAAGGAGGAAGAGTTGATCGATTTTTCGATTAAATATTGGATTGAAAAGGATAGCTATCATATTATGGGGATAGAGAACAAAATAGAGCTTACAATGAATATCCAGGGGTTGGTAACGCCGATGAAATTAAATAACTCCGTTAAGCTCTATGATTACAATAAGGAGATGGAGATAGAAGCGCCTATTTGAGTGATAAAATAACTATAATGCTAATGACGACCATAGCATAACTTAAGTAAGGAGTCGTGTGGTAGCGGACTATCCCATCGGGCTTCGGACCCGGTGACCTGGGTTCAAATCCCAGCGACTCCGTTAACCCTTTTCTTTTCCACCTTTGCCTTTGGTATCATTCCTTCTCCACGTGACGTCAACGTCGTCGGGTCTATAATTCGACCTGACCTGAGAGTTCTCTATCGGCGTTGTATTACCGCTTTTGAGCATGAGCAGTCCAAGATAAGCGATCATCGTGCCATTATCACCCAAATATCTGTTCTCCGGTACGTAAAACATTCCCCCGCGGTCTTCACACATCGTCTGGAGCATCTGCTGCAATCTGCGATTCGCTCCCACTCCGCCTGCTAACAACATCTCATCCTTACAAAGATGCGCCATAGCACGTTCTGTTACTTCAGTGAGCATTGCAAATGCCGTTTCCTGAAAGGAATAGCAGACATTCTCCTTTTCGTTTGGATGCGCATCTACCGCGTCCTTAGCGGCTGTGGTCAGTCCGGAGAAGGATAAATCCATTCCCTTCACGATGTACGGCATATAAATATAGTTAGTGCCTTTAGACGCCAATTTCTCTATCTTTGGACCGCCGGGATGGCTGAGTCCGAGATAGCGCGCGAATTTGTCCAACGCATTCCCTATGCCAATGTCCAGCGTTTCACCCAACACGCGGTATCGTCCGGAACGGTACGCCAATACCTGCGAGTTCGCGCCACTTACGTACAACACCACCGGGTCTTTAGCGCCACACTGCCATCTTCCGACCTCTATATGTGCGATGCAGTGATTAACGCCGATTAACGGTATTTTTAAAGAGAGTGAGAGCGCTCGTGCTGCCGTAGCCACGGTTCTGAGGCAGGGACCCATTCCAGGCCCTTGTGAGAATGCGATTGCATCTATACTGGCTAATGAGAACTCTCCGTCCTCTTCTTTTGCGCCCCGTAACGTCTGTGAGACCACATCTTTGAGTTCGGTTGCGTGATGCTGTGCCGCTTCTCGTGGATGAATCCCGCCGTATTTTGGTTTATACGTTGATTCGGCTTCGGATAGCACGCGCTCTTCACTGACGAGCGCAGCGCTGAGGTTCCATGCGGTTCCTTCGAGGCCTAAGATGAGCGTCATTTAATTTAAGAGAATTTTGATTTACTTCTATTTATGCACCCTCTGGTAACCTTCAACCCATTTTTTCAGTTTTAGCACGTATTTTTCGGCTTTTTTACCGTCTAACAGGCCAATTTCCATCATTTTCTTGGTTTTTGTCGATAGCTCAC
>JAUWPM010000128.1 GCA_030611585.1 Methanosarcinales archaeon
GCGGGAAAAATTATCGTCTATTATGGAAAGGGAGAGGGAAAGACAACCGCCTCTATCGGTCATGCCATAAGGACGTTGGGTCATAACAAAAAAGTAGTGATATTGCAGTTTATGAAAGGAAGGCCAACTACCGGGGAATACCAGTTTCTAAAGAATCTTGATAACCTTCAGATACATCTTTGCGGCGCTCCTGGTTTTTTAAAAGACGAAGAATCTCGGAAAAAACATCTTAAAAAGGCTAAAGAGGGATTGGAATTAGCTCATAGAGTGCTAGCTGAAAAACAAGCAGATCTTTTGATTCTGGACGAAATATTGTACGCGGTAAAATTCGAGCTGTTAACAGAAGACGATGTTTTAGAGTTGTTGGAAAAAAGAGGTCATACTGACATCATTCTTAGCGGAAGAGAGCCAGGCGCCAGAATAATAGAAATGGCTGATATAGCAACTCACATGGAGAAGGTCAAGCATTATTGGAATGAAACTAGCAGCACAACTTCAGGAATAGAATATTGATCACTTATTTTAATTACCGATGGATAAAGGTGATGCAGTAATGATTATGTCTATGGCAAGCGGCGGAGAAGACACGGGAAAGACCACCGTAGCGCTAACTGAAGAGATCGAAGCGTTTTGTATGTATGGAGAAAGGGATAGAGATTGTAGGAAAGATCATGTATGACAAGACAATTACGGAAGCAATGGTTGCAGGCGTTCTTGTGGTGGCGTTTGAGGTGGAACCAAAGAGCAGAGCGGCAGAGGAAATAACATGGATGTAACATCGGATCAAGCGGATTCTGCAACAGTAGAGTTTATTTAGCTTAGCGTGCCATGCAACAATTACCTGTATTACCATCTTGGAAGGCGTTTGTTGACAAGGACCTATGCACAGGATGTGGAAAGTGCGTTAAAGTCTGCTGGACCTGTGCGATCAGCATTATTGATAAAAGAGCAGTAGTTGATTTTAACCGGTGTATCTGCTGCACTGCCTGCATGAGGACTTGCCCGCGAGGGGCACTTAGATTAGTGCCATATTCTTTCCCTCTCGTGCAGAGAGACGAGGGATTAGCGGGAATAAAAACTCGGTTAGACACTTTGGGATCGGAACTTGAAGCGATGCAGAAGAGTGTCGAAGCGCTATAAGTAATGAAAAATTATAGCTTCGTGTTTCAGATTCAGAAACAATAGGTGTAGTGTAATGAACGAAGCCAGCGTGAATTTAGAAGAAGCGGGAATCAGCGAGGGCATATCCGAAGTAATCGTTACGACACAGTCGGCTGCGGGTGAGCGGAATGCCGCGCCTATCGGCATAATCACTACAATGAACGAACAAGAGCAAGGAGAGATAAAATATTTCATGAAGCTATACAAAGGCTCGCGGACACTTGCGAACGTGCTGGAAACCAATACGCTGGCGGCGAACGTTACCGATGACGTTGTCTTATTCGTGAAGGTGGCATTTGAGAATCTGAGCGAAAAATATTTTACGGATTTCGAGGGTATGCCCGTGTTAAAGGAAGCGAACGCGTGGATTGTCTTCACCACAGTATTAGTAGAAGAGAGCAGTGAGTATTTCCGCTTTCGATTGATGCCCAAAGCAGTAGAAATTAGGAGAAAGGAAGTAAAAGCGATTAACCGAGGACGTAATGCGGTGATCGAAGCTGCTGTGCTCGCAACGAGATTTGAGATAACGAAAGACGAGCAAGGAAGGGAAGAGATGAGGAAAGAAAGGGAACGGTACAATGAAATTGTCAAGAAATGCGGTGGTCGTCGGGAGAAGGAAGCGATGAGGGTTCTACAGGAAAAGTGTCCGTTTCGATAAATGTGGGTATTTTTTACCGCAGAGTACGCGGAATTAGAGGTTTAGTTTATTAGCGGTTCAGCTCGTTAGCTAAACCTCCAAACCGCTAACCCTCTAACCCTCTATCCTCTGTGGTCTCTGCACTCTCGGCGGTAATAGCTAAATCAAAGTGAATTTAGTACTATTCACAATACTTATAGTGCAGAGAAGGAAACGAAAGAAATAAAAAGGGAAAAGATATATGGTTTATATAGGAGGGGCGGTTGTCACCTCCCAAAGACTTCGCTTTTTATAGCACCGCCTCTTCCCAACTTTTACGAGAGCACCATAATAGCTTTTCTGTGCTCCATTAGTGATTTTATCACCCGTTAAAGGCTATCTCTCGTGTTAATCTTGTGAACTCTCGTGGTTTATTAATTGCAATTTGTTACTGGAAGGACTATAGAGAATTTTGAAAAACCCCTATGATATATAACTTTTTATATGTTCATACGTATAATCATATATTATGAAAACTTTAATAGGCTTCGGGCGGAAGGAGGCGGACAAGCGAGTGGAACAGCTTGGCGATCGGCTGGCGGAGATCAAATCGCTGATGGATTGGGAAGCGTTTCGCCCGATAGTGGGCGATATGTACGAGAACCGGCGCGAACGAGGCGGTCGGCCAAACATAGACGAAGTGGTAATGGGCAAGCTGCGCGTGCGCCAGCAGTGGTACGGGCTCTCCGATCCAGAACTCGAGAGGCAGGCTGTGGATAGGCTCTCGTTC
>JAUWPM010000085.1 GCA_030611585.1 Methanosarcinales archaeon
GACGTAAGCTTTAACGTAGAGAAGGAAGAGATAGTCGGGCTCGTAGGACCGAACGGCGCGGGGAAATCAACCCTATTAAACGTCATAAGTGGCGTCTATCTGCCCAGCTCAGGCTCAATTATATTCGACGGAACGGATATAACAAACAAGAGTCCGGACAAGGTATGTAAGCAGGGGATAGCGAAGACCTTCCAGCTCGTACACTCCTTCCCGGAACTCACGGCACTCCAGAACGTGACCGTGGGTGCGTTGTTCGGTAATTCGGAGAAGACCAACATGAAAGAAGCCCGAGACAAAGCAGGAGAGAATCTTGAATACGTCGGCTACCCCGCGGATAAAATCCATTATCCGGTGAAAAACCTGAACGTTGTTGAATTAAAGAGGGTACAGCTTGCCCGAGCCCTTGCAACCGCCCCGAAACTCCTTCTGTTAGACGAAGTAACCACGGGACTGAATCCGAAAGAGAGCAATGACGCAGTCTCTCTCATACAGAAGATTAGAGAATCCGGGATAACAATACTTATGGTGGAGCATGTTATGAGAATCATAATGAACGTCTCCGACAGGATCGTTGTACTACATCACGGGGAGAAGATAGCGGAAGGAACGCCTGAAGAGATAGCAAAAGATGAAAAGGTTATAAGCTCCTATCTGGGGAGAAAAACATATATATAGATGGATGGATACCATGCTTAAGATAAAGGGATTGAATGTCTTTTATGAGAAGGTGCAGGTGCTCTGGGACGTCTCCTTTAACGTTAAAGCGGGAGAGGTCGTAACTCTTTTAGGGTCTAATGGAGCAGGGAAATCAACCACCGTAAAGACCATCCAGGGTCTCCTTAAGCCAAGGTCCGGGAGTATAAGGTTCACGGACAAGAGCATTGATGGACTCCCGGCATACAAGATAGTGGGGGAAGGTGTTGCTCTTGTTCCTGAAGGTAGAGAGATATTTCCAAAGATGAGCGTCCTTGAAAACCTCATTCTGGGAGCCTACGTATCAAGGGCAAAGAATTTACGGGAAGACAATCTTGATTGGGTCTTTAATCTCTTCCCGAAACTCGAGGAGAGGAAAAAACAGCTTGCAGGAACGATGAGCGGAGGGGAACAGCAGATGCTTGCGATAGCACGCGCTTTAATGTCGAAACCAAAGCTTATGATGCTTGATGAGCCCTCCCTCGGTCTTGCCCCTGTGATCGTATTACAGGTCTTTGAAATCATCGAGAAGCTGAAAGAGGAGGGTGTTACCGTATTGCTTGTAGAACAGAACATACACCACGCGCTTGAGATCTCCGACAGAGCCTATATCATGGAGAAGGGCAGGATAATCTTAGAGGGAGAAGGCTCTGATCTTATTAATAATCACTACGTGAGAGAGGCTTACTTAGGGATGTGACTTCAGCCGGGATTTTATCTTCTCCGGAATAGAGACGAACCCCTTCGGCAGGAATCGTACTACGAGGATGAGAATCAAACCTATAACGATGTATCGCTCGTATGTCCAGCCAAAGTTCTTTAAACCCTCATCCAGCAGCGTTATAAATATCGTACCCAGAATCGGCCCCTCGATTGTAAATAGACCTCCACTCACGCAATAGATTATCGGCAAGAATGAGATGTCTATGGCGTACACCTCAGGGGTAATATACCCAAAATGATGTATCTGCAATGCACCGGCAACCCCTGTAAAGAAGGCACTTACCGCAAAAGCCATCAGCTTATACCTGGTTACATTAATGCCCATCACCTTCGCCTCAAGCTCGTTCTCCCGTATCGCCTCAAAAGCCAACCCAATCCGGGACTTCATTATCATCCAGATTATGACCACAACAACCACTGTAAGGAGCAGCATGAGATAGTACTCATACATGAGATAATTCTGAACAGAGACAGGAATAATCTTTTTAGCGGGCAGACCGTCCCAGCCGCCGGTAAGCCATGAAAGCTCCGCGGTTATTGTATGTGCTATGACCGCAAACCCGAAGGTTACCATCCCGAGGAACCACTCCCTCAACCGAACACAGGTGAGACCGATAAGGACTCCGATAAAGGCTGCAAATAAACCACCGACAAGTATGGTGGCAAGAGGCGGAAGACCAAGGCTCTTTGCAATTATTGCTGACGTGTAGCCACCAATACCGAAAAAGGCAGCATGACCTAAAGAACCCTGTCCCGAAAGAGCGAGCAGATTCCAGGCAGAGGCATACATGATAAAAACCAGCATTAGTATCAAAACCGTCAGAAGATACGTATCGATTCCGGAGATTATGGGTATTAGAAATGCCAGAATCAACGAAATAACCCCCAGCCACGCCTTTAGGTTCATCCTATCCAGTTTCAATCTATCCAGTTTCATCCTACTCTCCTTTCTCACCGAATATACCCGTCGGTCTGATAACGAGGACTATGATTAAGATGAAGAATGCTATTGTATCCTTCCATGCAGTGAACGACATTTCAAAGCCGAGTATCCCCACAAGGGAGCTCATGAGTAACGGGACAACGTTTTCAACTATACCCAGGGTCATGCCGGCGACAATAGCCCCTGGAATGCTACCGAGACCGCCGATGATTACGACTGCAAATGCCTTTATCGCTGGTATGGACCCCATATACGGCGTTGCCATCTGACCACTTATCAGCCATAAGCTTCCGGCTGCCGCGGCAAGTGCAGAACCCAAAGCGAAACTGAGCATGTCCATCCGCTCTACATTGATACCCATTAGCGCGGCTGCCTCTCTGTTCTGGCTTGTGGCACGCATCGCTCTTCCGGTAGTGGTCTTCTTCATGAAGAGCTGAAAAGCAATTATGAATACGATTGTAAATATGATAATGATAAGATAATCCAACGGGAGCTTGATCGCTCCAATGGGGACTACAACCTCGCCGTATGGACTGCGGATAGATCTTGAGTTCGTTGACCATAAAAACGCCACAAGATTCTGGAACAGATATATCAAACCCAAGCTGAGGAAGATCTCGTTTAACTTACCGGTGCCCATTATCGGACGGAAGCCAAGACGTTCGATAAAAACCCCGAGAATGGCTATAAGAAGCATTGATGCGGGGATTATGAGATAAGGATTAATGCTGGAATATGTGTAAATCCAGAAGGCGGCGTAAGCACCGAGCATCAGCACTTCACCATGAGCGAAGTTCACGACCTTCATAACGCCGAAGATCAAGTTCAGACCTATGGCTAAGAGAATATAAATGCAGCCTGCGTATAGCCCCCATACCAGAATCTGAATGAAAACGCCGATGTCCATAGTGTTGAATATAAAAAAATAAGAGAATAAAAAAAGTTACGAGCCTGAGGGCTCGTAACAATTCGGTCGTTACTTCCGCTGCCTCAGCACCAGATAGCCCACTGCAAGCAGACCTGCGATAGCAAATACCGCTTCGAAGCCGGGCTCTTCAGGCGTTGTTGTCGGTGCTTCCGTTGGTGTTGCTGTTGCTGTTTCTGTTGGTGCGCTTCCAGACTCGTACCAACCCGGCAATACAAACTCTGTTTCCTTTACGCTATCTGGCCAGACAATCTTCGGTCTCGTTTCACCTACTGATTCATCCCATATCAACTGCTGCATGTATAGCTCGAACTTGCTCTCTCTGTAATCCGGCGAAAAAGTTATCACACCGTTCTGCATTGCCTCTACCATCTGAGGCATCTCAATCTCCGCCAATGCAGCTCTGACCTTTTCTTTATCTACTGTACCGGCATTCTTAATCGCTTCAGCCGCGATATACACGCCCTCATAGGTCGAAGAGCCCATCATACTCGGCGCTACACCCCACTTAGCCTCGAAGTCTTGCTTGTATTGTGCAACAGAGTCATGGATATCTCCTGCGGGAATGGTATAAGGACTGAATCTGCTCTCCTGTATGGAGTATTCGCCCCATCTCTCCACTCCTGTGTAGTAGTCGGGATCGTCACAACACTCGACTGAGAGGTAAATTGTGTCCAATCCCACATCCCTCCTTCCCTGAGTCACTATAACTGTCTGCTCGTTGATGAATGCTGCCGGGTAGACGACATCCGGGTTAGAAGCTTTTATAACCGTCAGTACGGTTCTGAAGTCCGTCTCGCTCATCTTGAACTTCTCTGCAGCCACAACATCAACGTTAAGGTTGTGTTCACCAATAGCTTTCGTTATTCCCTCGTAAACGCCTACGCCGTACTTGCTGTCTTGATAGAGGACCGCAAGCTTGAGCTTCCTGTCTGCCGGGAAACCGAAGCGCTCGTTTATTGCTGGTCTCACGATCTCGTCCACGAAGAGGAGCGTATCCTCGCCATAATCATCCGTAGTCGGACAGTGATGGAAGAAGTAGGATGTGTCAATGTCATCCCTCCTCGTTATTACGGGGGAAGACGCGCCGGTTATAATGAACGGTACTTTATGCTCCGCCGCAACTACCTGATCGGCATAGGTTATTCCGCTTGAGAAGCCGCCAACAAGGACGTCAACCTCATCCGCGGTGATAAGCTTCGTTACGACCGTAACACCGGTTCCCGGGCTTGTTCCCGTGTCTCCCTGGATGAGTTTAATCTGCATATTAACGCCATTGACGTTCACCCCGCCCTGAGCGTTGATCTCGTCCTTCGCCAATACTGCGGCCTGCCACATATCCAAACCCGTCGTGCTCGCTCCGCCGGTCAAAGGAGCAACAACGCCGATCTTTATCTCTTCCACTCCGTTCTGCGCTCCTGCAGATTGTCCCAAACTGATTGCTAGCAACAAAGAAACGACTACAACCACAAATAAAATCCCATATTTCATATTCATATCAAACACCTCACCATCTCTTAAATGTACCGGCTATTTAAACTTTTCTATTTTTTTATGCGGGGAGAGGGATTCGAACCCTCGTATCCCTACGGAACAGGATCTTAAGTCCTGCGCCTTTGTCCAGCTCGGCTATCCCCGCTTACGCTTAGCTCACGCGCTAAGCCAAATAAGAGTTGGATTTAAATAGCTATTAATATTATCCAAAAGGTATATGTATCCCACTGGGGGAGATGATGGAAGTTAGAAAGTGAAAAATAGGGGTAAACTACATGGATAAACCAATGTCCAATTTCCACTTCAAATTCATGTCTTTCGGCTACAAATTTCGCGATTTCTTCTTGCCCCGCACGAATATCTTGAAAGAAGTGGGGATAAAACAGGGGTTTCACGTACTCGATTATGGCTGCGGGCCCGGGGGTTATATAACCGCCGCTGCGGAATTGGCGGGTGAATCCGGGAAAATTTATGCTCTGGATGTCCATCCACTTGCAATTCAGAGAGTTCAGAATATCGCGTCAAGAAAGCAGCTTTCGAATGTGAAAACCATTTGTTCCGGGTGCAAAACGGGATTGCCGGATAGTAGCGTAGACGTAGTTCTATTATACGATGCGTTTCACAACTTGAGTGAATCGAAGGGGGTGTTAGAAGAGTTACATCGAGTATTGAACCCAAATGGAATTCTGTCCTTCAGTGACCACCATATGAAGGAAAAGGAGATAGTATCTAAGGTAACAGATGGTGATTTGTTTAGGCTGTCGGGAAAAGGTGAAAGAACATATAGTTTCTTGAAAGAGGCATAGAATATGGCGGCTACTCGCATCACACACAGCATAAAAGAGTCGCCTTTCGGGCATACCCGAACTTCAATTCGGCACGGCATAGGAAAAGAATTATTATGCTGATTCAATTTAAGAGATTATCATGGGAAAAACTTCGTTTGAACTCATACCAACCGCACCATATAACTTTGATCTGCAGTGGAGATTTTATTATTCATCGAAAGAGCCACAAGCAGAGACGTACAAAAACGGTGTCTGGCGAAGGGCATTCAAAATAGTAAATAAACTGATTCCCGTTGCCGTGACCTTTAGCGGTACGACTGAAGAACCGAGGTTGGAGGTCAAGGTATTCTCAAAAATCAACGCGAGTGAAAAAAGGAAGTTATCGGAGAAGATAACCGTTATTTTCAGGTTAAAAGACGACCTCGGCGAGTTGTACGAGTTCATGGATAAAGATGAGATACTTCGCGGACTAAGGAGTGAACTTTACGGTCTGAGACCGCCGGGTATAGGAGCCAGCGTGTTCGAGGGTGCGATTAGAGTGATAATCCAGCAGCAGATTTCTTTGCGGGTTGCTTATGCAATGACCGGAGCGTTAGTCAGGAGATTCGGGGAGAAAGTAGAAATTAATGGCGAATTGTATTACGATTTTCCATTGCCACGAGTATTGGCGAACGCCAGCGAAACCGATTTGAGAGCGTGTAAACTCTCTCGTCAGAAATCCAGATATATCAAGGGATTAGCATCCGAAGTCGCCAATGGATACGATCTGGAGCAAATCAGGAAGATGGATGACGACGAAGCCGTTGAAGAACTGACGAAGTTTAAAGGGATTGGAATGTGGAGCGCCGAATTGATTTTGATAACGACATTGAGGCGAATGAATCTCTGTGTTCCCGATGATCTCGGAGCAAGAAAAGCCGTCTCGCACTTCTACTATGACGGAAAGCTGCAACCAGGTGACATCGTTAGAGAATTCTCAAAACGATGGGGGAAATTCAAAGGGTGGGCAATTTATTATTTAATTTGCGCTTATAATATGGAACTGGAGAGCGCAAGAAAACCTAAATTGTTGACACAACACTTTTTCTTTTTTACAAAAAGAAAACCTGTGCTAAAAGAAAAACATCAGGAATATTTTAGTCAAGGTTTTTACCGAAGGTAAAAAAGTTGTGTGTTAATCTG
>JAUWPM010000106.1 GCA_030611585.1 Methanosarcinales archaeon
GTTTGCATAAGTGTGGCTCTTTTCAGATGGCTTGATAGGACGACAGACCACAAAAAGCTTGAAACGACATACAAAACCGATGAACGGGGTGCAATGCTGAATGAAAAAAGTGCAACTGCGGGTTTTATCGCTCTTTCATTATTTTTATTGGCGTATCTAATCACGGGCTATCTTGAAGCAGGGTTTTTTGATGAGATATTATTATTAATGCTCTTTGGCGGCTGGCTCGTTCTTATTTTTGCGAGGTTGTACTATGAATGGAGGATGTGAGGTGATTTGAAATGGAATGGAAAAGAAGTAAAAACCATCTGATTGTGGGTTCTATAATCCTGATATTTGGCGTTATTGTATTTGAGGTATTTGATCTCTTCGCTCTTGGATTTGGTTTAGCCGTTTCTGGTTTGGTGTTAATTATAGCCGGTTTGTACGGAGCAACGAAACCCGAAACAGAGCTTCGTTTGGACGAAAGAATGCAGAGAATCAATGAAAAGGCAGGATATTATGCTTTTTGGATTATGGTTGGAACAACAGGAATTTTATTTTGGGTAAGTATCTATTTCCCTGATAGGTTTAGAACCGTGTATATTTTAGAGTTAATCACGCTTGTCGGTATTTATGCATTCTTTATAATCCGCTTTTACTACAGCAGAAAAGGCTTCAAATGAAGAACAAACTAAAGGTTTTCAGAGCGATGCAGGATTTAACGCAGGGGGACTTGGCGGAGAAAGTGGGTGTAACGAGGCAGACCATAAATGCAATAGAGAAAAGTAAATACAATCCTTCGTTGGAGTTAGCGTTCAAACTTGCGAGATTATTTGACGTAAAGATTGAGGACATCTTTATCTATGAAGAAAGATGAAAATCCGTAATGCTCAACCCACACCCGGAAGATTTCGATTTTATATTGAAATTAACTCGCCAGAATATGGGAAGAATCGTTACAGAAGAATGGAATCCCGCGCTGATTGGAAGAGGAAGGAGATTTTTATCAACTCGATACATTACAATTAGATACAAATAGATGATTAAACCCGAAAAGCCGTTAGAAAGATGCAAATTGGAAAAAACACCTGCGGTTACAGACCCGCGATACGGCTGTGCACCGGAAGCCCGCTCGATGAGAGAGCACATAGAGCGAGGCGTGGTGAATATGGATAAGCCTGCGGGTCCCACGTCCCATGAGGTCGTTGCATGGGTAAAAGACATATTGGAGATAACTAAAGCGGCGCATACGGGCACGCTTGACCCTGAGGTCACGGGCGTGCTGCCCGTTCTGCTCGGAGCGACAAGGAAGTTAGCCGATACGTTCGTTGGTGATAAGGAATACGTGTGCGTGATGAAACTGCACAGAGCGGTTAGCGAGGACAACCTGAGGAAGGTATGTGGCGAATTCGTGGGCGAGATATATCAAAGACCACCGCTGGAGTCCGCAGTCAAGAGGCAGATAAGGACGAGAACCGTGCATTACATCGAGCTAAAAGAAGTGGATGATAAAGAGGTGTTGATGAAAGTGGGTTGCGAGGCAGGAACGTACATAAGAATGCTTTGCCACCACATCGGGCTCGCATTAGGGGTAGGTGCGCACATGTCGCAGTTGCGAAGGACGAAATCATTCCCATTCACCGAGAATAATCTTACGACGTTGCACGACTTGAAAGACGCGTATGTTTTTTTTGAAGAAGGAGACGAAAGCCTTCTACGTGAACTCATCATGCCACTGGAATACGCGGTTGGGCATCTGCCAGGTATAATTATAAAGGATAGCGCGGTTGATGCGATATGCCATGGTGCAGACCTCGCCGCGCCGGGAATCTCAAGAATCGAAGAAGGAATAAATATAGGAGATTCTGTGGTATTATATACAGTGAAAGGGGAGGCAGTAGGTCGAGGCGAAGCAACGCTGAACTCGGAAGATATGTACTGTGCGGAAAAAGGTATATGTGCAGAAACAAAGAAAGTACTTATGAAGCCCGGGACATATCCGAAGGGCTGGAAGAGCAAAGCAAGCAAAGCAAGCAAAGCAAAGCAAGCCGAGGTGGCTGAGCGGTAAGGCGCAGGCCTGGAACTCGTGAGACTAGAGAGCCTGTGTTTCGAAAGGAACTCAAGGGTTCAAATCCCTTCCTCGGCGAAACACCTTCTTGAATAAATGAAGAGAGGATATAATAGATAAAGATGACGGAAGAAACGGAAAACGAGGAATTTAAGCATATTGTCAGGATACTGGATACTGACTTAGACGGTAAAAGAGGCGTAGTGTACGCACTATGCGGGATAAAAGGGGTAGGCAGAAGAGTGGCGAAGGTAATTGTTACTTCCACGGGTGTAGACACGGGGACGAAGATGGGTAATCTCACGGATGATGAAATAGAGCATTTAAAGGGCGCTATTAACACTGTGGAGAAGCGATTGCCGCACTGGATGCTGAACAGGAAGAAGGACATACTCAGTGGCGAGGACAAGCACATCATGGGGTCTGACCATGTGTTGCAGTTACGAGACGACGTAAATCTGTTGCGTAAGATAAGGTCTTACCGGGGCATACGGCATGAGAGGGGGCTGAAAGCGCGGGGTCAAAGAACAAAATCCACGGGACGGAAAGGATTGGTAGTGGGCGTAATAAGAAAGAGGCAATTAGCAGCCGCGGCAAAGGGCGGAGCGAGGGAGCGAGGTAGATAAAATGGGACATCCAAAGAAAAGCAAGAAGAGATATGAAAAGCCAAGAAGGCCCTGGGAGACGGCGAGGATAAAGGAGGAAAGCGAGTTGGTAGAGACGTACGGACTGAAGAACAAGAGAGAGATATGGAAAGCGGCAAGCGTCACAAAGAAATATCGAAGGGCGATAAGGGCGATGTTAGCGGAAATGGCGGGGATGACGCCTGCGGAGCATACGATACATAAGAAAGAAGCCATCCTAACAGCCTTGAGAAGACGGGGTATATTGAAGGTGGGTGAAGGTGCGAGTTCGGGATTAGAAGACGTTCTGGCGCTGAATGTTGAGGACGTCCTGGAACGGAGGCTACAGACGAGAGTGCATAAAAAAGGGCTGTCCAATTCGTTGAAACACGCCAGGCAGCTCATCGTTCACGGTCATATTGCGGTTGACGGTAGACGGGTTACCATTCCTTCTTACGTAGTGGACGTGGAGGAGGAGAGGAAAATCGGATACTATGGGCAAGCACCCATCACCGTCGAGGTCAAGGATAAAGGAGAAGCGAAGGCGGTGAGTGAATAGAAATGATAGAGGAGAGATGGGCAATAGCACATATATCTTCTTCGTTTAACAACACCATTATCACGATTACGGATATAACGGGTGCGGAAACGATCGCACACGCTTCCGGTGGAATGGTAGCAAAAGCGGATCGCGATGAGAGTTCGCCGTATACCGCGATGCAGATGGCAAACCAACTTGCGGATAAACTTAAGGAGCGAGAAATAACGGGGCTACGAGTGAAAGTAAAGGCAGCGGCGGGGCGTAAATCGCGAAGTACGGCTCCCGGTGCACAGGCTGCGATAAGAGCTTTTGCACGTGCAGGGCTGCGAATAGGGAAGATAGAGGACGTGACGCCGATACCGCATGACGGCACAAAGCGTCCCGGTGGCAAGAGAGGGAGAAGGGTCTAATAAAAGCGTGCAAAAATAGCGCAAGCGTTTTTAGTAAAGGTTTTGCGGAGCAAAAAGTTTATGGACGTAAAAATACTGGAACGAGGGGAGAACGAGGTGCAATTCATGCTTTCGGGCGTGAAACTCCGTTTTGCAAATGCGCTGAGAAGAGCAATGATTGCAGACGTGCCGAAGCTTGCAATTGACGAAGTGAACATCCACGAGAATACCTCGCTGTTGTACGATGAGCAGTTAGCGCTGCGTTTAGCTTTGATACCATTGAAAACGGATCTTCGTGATTACGGTGACGGTGCGGACGATCGGGTTTCGCTGACGTTGAAAGCGATAAGCCCCGAAAGGGCGGGGTATACAACGGTTTATTCTAAGGAGCTCATCTCGTCCGATCCCAAAGTGGAAGCGGCATTTGGGAATATACCGATTGTGAAGCTGATTTCCGCGGAGCGGGAAGTTGGTAACATGAAATCCGTTGCACGGCAAAAGATAGCGCTCGAAGCGATAGCAAAGCTGGGTAAGGGGAAAGAGCATGCGAAATGGCAGCCCGTTACTACCTGCAGTTACAAGGACATGCCAGACGAAGAGCAAAAGCATAAACATAAGAACGCTTTACTCTTTACCGTTGAGAGCGACGGCGCTTTGCCCGTGGATGCGATAATAGAAGAAGCGGCG
>JAUWPM010000011.1 GCA_030611585.1 Methanosarcinales archaeon
GCGTGGTATATTCTCCAGAAAATATCACGTAGTGCAGTAGAATATTGATCATCCGTGTATGACTGAATGGTATGTTCAACCAGGGGGTAACTGTGAAGTAGTATATCTTCACTCCTTTACCAATCAATTTGGAGAGGATACCAATGATCTCATTGTCGTTGCCTTCCTCTTCGATCTGCTCTGTAACGTACCACTGTAAAAAGATGTTCGTAGCGTGGTCCTTCTCCGCGATAGCAAGGTCAACGAGTTCATTTATGCTCTTCGTGATGAACTGCTCATGCGCTAAGGTCTTTTCAAACATATCTAAAGGCGATTTGAATTCTGTTGCGGGCTGCTCAATCACCATGAGTTTTACCTGTCCGCCCTGATCGTTGATGTAATCGTAGATTTTCATGGCGTGCGTCATCTCTTCCTGGTACTGCACCATGAACCAGTTGGCGAACCCCTTCAGTCCGGTGTACGTGCTACATGCCGACATTGCCATATACAGATACGCCGAATACATCTCCTTGTTGAGCTGAGTATTCAGCGCTTCCTGCATCTTCTCGCTTAGCATCTTATCTCACCTCCAGCTTTTTGTGGCAGAACCACCAATCAAAGCATTCGTATTGTTTGCCCCTTTCCTTCGCGGTTTGCTCATCCGATGCTGGCGGAATTATCACCTCATCACCAATCAACTCGTTGTTAGGCCAATTTGCAGGTATCGCCACGCCGTTTTCATCGCCGGTTTGAAGACCTCTAACCATTCTCAGTATTTCATCCATGTTCCTCCCGAGTTCCTGCGGATAGTATAGCATAGCTCTTATGATTCCCTGCGGGTCAACAACAAATACCGCTCTAACCGTATTCGTGCCCTTGTTGGGATGGATGATCCCCAGTGTACTTGCCATACCTCCGGTATCCGCTATTATCGGGAACTTTATCTCCTCATCCAGGTTCTCCTTTATCCATTCCACCCATTTTATGTGGCTGAAAACCTGGTCCACGCTCAACCCGATGAGCTCACAGTCAAGCTTTTTAAACGCTTCAAATCGTCTTTGAAAAGCCACAAACTCTGTGGTGCAGACCGGCGTAAAGTCTGCGGGATGACTGAACAGGACAAACCATTTGCCCTTGAACTCTTCTGGCAGTTTCTTCCTTCCATGAGTCGTTTGTACTTCCATATCCGGGAATTCTTCCCCAATCAGGGGCATACTTCCTTTTTCTACCATATTCCGTCTCCCTCCTATTCCACTTCTATACAGTTTTGCCACAGACCGTGGATGTTGCAATATGCAAGCGCACAGAACGCTTTGAAATCTTCTACCGGCACCTGAAACCTGGCGTTTGGATTGGTGTACGTAGGTGCGAAAGCCGCTCTGCCAAGATTCACCACTTGCCCGTTTTTCTTCACGCCGTACAGCTCTATCCACGCGATATGGTGCTCTACCGTGTTGGGATGTGGCACTTCCTTACCCACAACCACTCGCACAATATCCACGTCTTCTCTTCCTCGTCCCTTGTCTATCTCGATTATAGGAACGTGCTTCTCCTTACCTTCCGCTTCTGCGCCTTTTAACAAAGCTCCAAATTTCATTTCTTCATTACCTCCTCCACTTCCTCTTTGCCCTTCTCCAGTTCCTCTACCTGCTCTTCGTCTATTCTAAGAAGCAAGGTCTGAAATTCGCCCATGTGTGTCTTCTCTTCTTTCGCTATATCCCGGAGAACCACCTTGATCTCTTCTCGTTCCGCCATCGCCGCGAGCTGCTCATACAAATTCACCGCGTCAAGTTCCGCTATCATTCCCACACGCAAAATCTCCCTATCTCTATCTTCCTTACTCAACTTTTCCAAATCTATCGGTATTTCGGATAACATATTTATACTCCCCCAAGTTTGTCCCCACTGCTTGCAAAATAAGCGGGTACTTCAAAATTCTGTACTTGCTTATTTATTAATCCGCCCGCACATAAAAAACTTTGTATCCACAACTTCAATATATATGTATATACTGCAAAATCTTAAGAGTGAGAGGAAACGTTTTGGCAAAGTTTTTTATATAATTGTCTTCAGGTAGTAGATTAGAGTAAATAAAAAAGAATGGGTGATGTGAAATGGTTTTGAGAAGATATGTTCGGGATCCATGGGAAGAGTTACGAAGGATAGAGGACTGGATGGACAGGATGTTTCGTGAGACCTGACTTACTATGCGGAAAGGAGAGCATTACCTAAAGTAGCGGGCGAAGAGCTTGCAGAGACCACGACGCCATTCGTGGATATAAAAGACAAAGAGGGCAAGATTGTCGTGGCTGCCGATGTTCACCTGCAATTTATCTGGTTTGCCATCCCTGCTGTACCCCCGCCTTGCGATGATGCATTTCGTCCCTTCGAAGTACGTTGAAGTGATGCCATAATACAGGCAATCCATTTTGATACCAAAAAGCTCTTTTAGCTTCTTAATGACTTCCTTTTCTATTTCTACCGCTTTTATTGTCAATTCATCTATGACTAATTTATACTCTGAAACTTACGTACTTAAGTATCTATAAAACAAACAAAACCGATAGTCACTTATAGAATAACTGCATTGGTTGCTTTGGTGATTAATAATCATGTACAGGTATTGGAATCCGCACATCGAACGCATGCCCGTCGAAGATCTGCATAAGTTGCAGGAGGATCGGCTTAAGTCTCTTGTCCGCTTTGTCTATGCGCATTCAGCATTTTACAGGCAGCGATTCAAGGAGGCTGGTGTAGCGCCCGACGATATTAAAGGGCTGAGCGACGTAACCAAGCTCCCGTTCACCACGAAGCTCGATCTACGTGATACCTACCCTACGGGCATGTTCTGCCTTCCCAAAAACTGGGTGGTACGGTATCATATATCGAGCGGCACGACGGGGAAGTCAACCGTGGTTGGATACACGCAAGGCGACATCGAAATGTGGTCAGAGTCTTTGGCTCGAGCTCTCACGTCCGTAGGTTTAGGACGTGGCGATGTGATGCAGGTGGGTTATGGCTATGGTCTATTTACCGGCGGGCTCGGGCTACACTATGGGTCTGAGCGAATTGGCGCCACGGTGCTTCCCCTGGGTGCTGGGAATACTAAGCGTCACATCGAGCTAATGCAGGACTTGGGAAGCACTGCTATCGCCTGCACACCCTCTTATTTCCTTTACATAAACGAGGTGGCGCAGGAGATGGGGGTGAGCATCAGGGACGATACGAAGCTCAAGACGGGGGTATTCGGTGCAGAGCCCTGGTCGGACGAGACGAGAAAGCGGATTGAGGACTCTACGGGCATCAAGGCGTACGACGTATACGGCACCAGCGAGATGAGCGGTCCGCTCTGTACCGAGTGCCATCGGCAGGACGGAATCCACATCTGGGCTGATCTCTTCCTGATCGAGGTAATTGACCCGAAGACGGGTGAGCAGGTAGAAGATGGTGAGCGCGGCGAACTTGTCGTGACCACCTTAGATAAATGGGCTTTTCCACTCGTCAGGTACAGGATGCGTGACATCACCATCCTGAATAGCGAGCCGTGTGAGTGCGGACGCACGCATCCGCGGATAATGAGGATTCTGGGCCGGACGGACGATATGATCGTGGTGCGGGGGATAAACGTCTTCCCCAGCCAGGTCGAGTCGGTACTAATGACGATCCCGGAGGTTGGTGAGCACTACCAGATCATTGTGGATCGGAAGGGTCCGCTGGACGTCATGACGGTTAAGGTCGAGGTGACGGAGGCGACGTTCAGCGATAAGATCGCCGATTTGATGTCACTGAGCAAGCGTGTCTCCGGGGAGCTTAAAGACGTGCTGAATCTCACTGCGGGTGTAGAGCTGGTGGAGCCGGGCACGGTCCCGCGTTCCATGGGTAAGGCTCAACATGTTATAGATAAAAGGAAGGTGTGAAAAATGGTGGCGATAAAGCAAATCTCGATATTTATGGAGAACAAGCCGGGCAGGCTGGTCAGGGCGGCAAAGACGCTGTCGGATGCCAACGTGAACATGCGAGCGTTGACCATTGCGGAGGCGGGCGACTTCGGCGTGGTCCGGATGGTGGTGGACGATACGGAGAAGGGGTACAGAGTGCTCCGTGATGCAGGCTTCACGGTTTCGGAGACGGACGTGCTTGCGGTGGAGATAAAGGATACTCCCGGCGGGCTCTACGAGATCGCGAAGACATTAGGAGAGAACAACGTCAACATGGATTATGCTTACGCCTTCGTGACTGCAAAGGCGAAGCAGGCGATGCTGATACTCCGGGTGGACGACCTAAAGCGCGCTACGCAGGTGCTGACCGCGGCTGGGGTGAGGATGGCGACGAGAGAGGAGATACAGAGGATTTGAAGGGTGTACTTCAAGAAATATACACTCCTGTAAGTAACAAGAACATAGGCAGGATTAAAAGTCCGTTGGATAGTTTACATAATGAGGGGAAGATGATTGAAGGTGGAGAAGTTCGACTACAGGGATGTATATGCGAACCATGTTCGGATATAAGTCGTTAGACGAAACGGTGGCTTTAAATGAGCAAACCATTTGAGGATGTATGATGAAAACGCTACACAAAATAATAATTGGTGATTCAAGGCAGATGAAAGAGGTTCTTGATGAATCTGTCCATCTCATTATTACCTCCCCTCCATATTGGCAGCTAAAAGATTATGGGAATGGGGAGCAGATAGGTTATAATGACTCTTATGAGGAGTATATTAATAATCTCAACTTAGTGTGGAATGAATGTCACAGAATCTTGCATAAAGGCTGCCGTCTCTGCATCAACATTGGAGATCAATTCGCTCGTTCTGTATATTATGGGCGGTATAAAGTTATCCCTATAAGGACAGAGATAATCAAATTCTGTGAAAGTGCGGGCTTTGATTATTTAGGGGCCATTATATGGCAGAAAGTGACAACAACTCATACTACTGGCGGTGCTACAGTGATGGGATCTTTCCCATTTCCTAGAAACGGAATACTAAAGATTGATTATGAATTTATTTTAATATTTAAAAAGTATGGAAATCCTCCAAAAGTTTCTAAAGAGATTAAAGATCAATCAAGAATGAGTAAGGAAGAATGGAATCAATATTTTAATGGACATTGGAATTTCCCCGGTGAGAAGCAGGATAAACATCTTGCAATGTTTCCTGAGGAATTGCCAAGACGGCTTTGTAAGATGTTTAGTTTTGTTGGTGATACTGTTTTGGACCCATTTCTTGGTAGCGGTACAACAACTCTTGCCGCTAAAAATCTCAATAGAAATTCTATTGGCTACGAAATAAGTGAGGATTTTCTACCAGTAATAAAAGATAAACTTGGTATAATGCAAAGAACCATTTTTCAAAATGTAACATTTGAAACGATCAAACAGGATAAGCTCGAACTGAACATTGAAGAAGAGATTAAAAATTTGCCCTATATTTTTAAGGATCCCATAATGTTTGATAAGAAAGTCGATCCTAAAAAATTGAGATTTGGTTCAAAAATAGATCAATCTCATTATGAGAGGGAAGAGTATTATTCCGTAAAGGAAATAATTAGTCCTGAGATATTAGTTTTGAACAACGATTTAAAAATTAGATTATTGGGTGTAAAGGAAGACCATGCCAAAAATGGTGAAGCAATCGAGTTTTTAAAGGGGAAAGTTAAGGGTAAAAAAGTATTTTTAAAATATGATGCCGTTAAATATGATGAGGAGAATAATCTACTTTGTTATCTCTACTTACAAAATAGGACTTTTATCAATGCACACCTTATAAAAAGTGGTTTAGTAGATGTAGATATATCTATGGAATATAAATATCAATCAAGATTCTTGAAATATCGGACGGTGGAATAATGGTAAAAATATATTCAAAAGATTTCGGCAATAAAGAATTTCTATTAAATTACGTTAATAGACGTTGGGGGTTGACCAAAACAACAAAAGTTGGTGAGGTTATGGCACTAATACGTAAGTGTCAACCAGGATCGTATGAAGAATGGATGGAGTGGTATTTTGAAAATGCATATACAAAAACAAAGAATCCCCAAAAAGTAACTCAAGATGTTTTACAAGAACTTGGAGAACGTCTTTTCATTAAATTAAACGAAATTGTCATACCTCAATTAAAGGATGCAATGCAAACATTAACTATTCAGGATTGTGTTGATTATGTTTACAATTTAACAATAAACAGAACCTATGACGGGTTTTTAACTGAAATAAGAGTTGTGAATGATAATCTCGCGAAAAAATTTTCAGATGTAGTTTTTGAAGAAAGCAATCCAGAATTAGATCATGCCGGTGATATCGACTATATTGGAAAAGTGGGGAATAAAGCATTCGGGATTCAGATAAAGCCGATTACAGTAAACGCAAATCTTGGTAATTATTCTATTACTGCAAGAATGGAAGAAAGTTTTAGAAATTTTGAAAGAGAATATGGTGGTAAAGTTTTCATTATTTTTAGTATAAATGGTAATGTTGAGAATGAAGAGATATATGATGAAATAGAAAATGAAATTAAAAGAATACGAAAATGAAAGCCACCTCATTGTATAACAAGCGGGTATACGGCTCCAGGGGTTGCACCCCTTCCGCCCAAATTTGCCCTTCGGACAAACTTCAGATACCCGCCGGGCGTTATCTGAACTTGCCCTCTCCAAAAGGAGAGAAACAGATAAGAGATTAAGATTGATACTATCCCTCCACAAAGTCGTCTTATTTATACTGTCACTTCAACTTCAACGGATACCGCTTTAGTAGAAGGCGCAGGAATAAATGTTTTACATTCCCGTAACCCTTCTATGTGGAATTCGATAGCCACTTTCATCCGCTCAATCGTTTCTTCTTCTGTACTACCGGTGGCAATACAGCCGGGTAGGTCAGGGCAGTAAGCCGAATAATTATCCTCAGCTTTCTCAATAATAATGGTGTATTTGTACATCCTTGTCCACCTCCTTCATACCTGTTTGTTTTAAAATACTATTAAACGTCCCTTTAGCAATGCTATCAGTCAGATGCCCGGAAATCGTAACAACTCCCGCCTTATACGGATGCTTAATTACAGTTATGAAATATAATAAATCACCGCAACCGCTCTGGAACCACCTGATTTCTTATCACATCCTCAACGCTTTCTTTCGATCTTATCAAGTCCACCGCGCCATCACGCACCAATACTTCCGCGCATCTTGGACGTCCATTGTACTGCGAACTCATTGAGAACCCGTACGCGCCAGTATCTAATATCGCAACGAAATCCCCGCGCTTCACTTCTGGCAGCATTCGATCCTTTGCGATTATGTCCCCGGACTCGCATACCGGTCCCACCACGGTGCTTAACACCGAAGCCTCCTCGTTGAGCTTGTTCGCGACCACGACCTCGTGATACGCATCGTACATCACCGGTCTCAAGAACAGGTTGAAGCCCGCATCTATTGCCACGAAATTCTTATGGGCATGCTTAACGGTGTTTACCTTGCTCAGCAGTATCGAAGCAGAGCCAACGATAGACCTGCCCGGCTCCAGAATCAATTTAAGATTGATACCCAACGCTTGCATCTTTGCTTCAAATGTGGGTAGTATCATCTCCGCAAGGTCTTCTGGCGTCGGTGCTATCTCCTTCTCTTTGTTGTATGCTATGCCCAACCCGCCACCGAGGTCAACGAATTCGAGTTCAATGCCGCGCTCGTACAAGTCTTCGACGAGCTGCATCATCTTTTCAGTCGCTTCACGAAAGACGCTTATATCCAGTATTTGCGACCCGATATGGCAATGTATGCCTTTAATGACGATGTTCGGCAGCTTTGCCGCTTCTTCATAGGTCTGGAGTATTTCATCATAAGGAATCCCGAATTTCGATGTACGCAGCCCGGTAGCGATCTTCGGATTTACCTTCGGCGATACGTCGGGATTCACCCGTATTGCTATTTCCGCTTCCCCGCCCATTTCAACTGCTACTGCTGACAGGGTTCGCAACTCTTCCCGCGAATCCACAGATACCTTAACCTGCGATTCTACCGCTGCTCGCAGCTCCTCTTCACTCTTTGAGTTGCCGTTGAACAAAACCTTGTCCATGGGTATGCCCGCTAACTTCACCAGACGGAGTTCACCGCCGGAAAACACGTCCGCACCCGCGCCTTCTTGCGCCAGGATTCGTAATATCGCGAGATTACCGTTCGCTTTTACCGCGAAATAAAAGTCAGTATCTACTGTTTCAAACGTGTTTTTATAGCTCCTGAAATTCTCTCTTATCCTATCCTCATCGGTGACGTAAAGCGGCGTTCCATACCGCGCTCCCAGGTCTACTACGTCCACACCACCGAAAATCAAATGGTCGCTATCTTCTTCTCCGTCTGACATCGTTACCCACCGTTAAGCTTTAGCACGTTCTTTTGATAAATAGTTTCTCTTTATGTGTCCACGTACCAAGAGATAAAATATTTAATTTAATTTAATTTAATTTAATTTAATACTGTTGCTTTAAATGATGATTACAATGCTTTTTGAAACGATTTACCAGCAGGCTCTGCCGTCGTTGGAAGGAAAAAGAATTAAAGATGTTCTGATAGGGCTGGGACTTTTAGTTGTTGAGTTGGATGACGGTTCATTGTCGGTTTCGTATGTTCTCAGAGACGAACTATCACCCGGATGTTCGGTAATGCCAATTGAAAAACCGCTCAGAGGTATGGACGCAAAAGAGATGGCTGAATGGGCAATTACGTACGACAATCCTTTATTAACGTCGTTGGGCTTGGCAGTACTCAATAGTGTAGTAGATCATTCAGAGATAGAGCAAAGTTCTTCTCATAATGATCTATTTAAAATGTTTAAAAAGGACGATAGAGTTGGCATGATCGGGTTTATTGAACCGATGATTAAACAAATAAAGGCAGTAACATCTAAAAAGACGTTTATTTTCGATAGCAGCAGGGAGAATAGTAACGATATTTATCCTGATACGCTACAGAAGGAATTATTGCCGCAATGTGACATCGTTATGATAACAGGTACGACAACAATCAATCATACCCTTGATTCCGTGCTGGAATACTCGTCAAATGCACGAGAAATCATCCTGATCGGAACAAGTACACCGTTATATCCTGATGCATTTAGCGATACAAAAGTTACTCGGCTTGCCGGATCATTATGGCTGAAGGAAAATAGAGACCGTATTTTTACCATGATTGGAGAAGGGCGAGGAATGAAATCGCTGATGAAATACGGTAAAAAAGTGACTGTAAAAGTACCGAAGTTGAAACGGAGGTAATAGTGATCTAAGGAAGAGCTTATGTCCCATTATAAAAAGACAAAGTTATTTAGTGTTTTGCAGCCGATGATGTATATCGTTCTGAGGGCATCTGAGATGAGCCGAGCGAGAGTGAAACACGGTGATGAGTGAGATAGAGCTAATCAAACGTTCCGAAGGTCATTTTTATCGTACCCCAATTGGTATTCTACCCAGCGTGACTACCATCATGCGGTTAATCCCAAACCCGCAAGTGGAAGCGTGGAAGAGCCGAACGCCGAACTGGAAAGAGATTTCTACGCGCGCTGCTCAGATAGGCACAAAGACACATCGAATTATCGAGTGCTATCTCAAAGACGAACCTCTTGACGGGCTTTACTGTAAAGAGATAGAAAAGCCGTTCTCCGCATTCCAACGCTGGCAGTGTACCTGTGGGTTTGAGCTGGTTGACAGCGAACGCATGATATGGAGCGCTAACGGATATGGCGGAACAATAGACCTCGTTGGGTATTTGGATGGCGCATTGTACGTCATTGACGTAAAAACCTCGAAAGCGGTTTATCCGGATTATTCACTTCAAATTGCCGCATACAGAACGGGCTACGAAGAACGGACGGGGAAGAAAATAGAAGGTATGGGCATCGTACGGTTAGATAAACCCACTGGCGCGTTTGAATGGAAAGAATACGGCGAAGATGATTATCAAGGAGCTTTGGAGAAGTTTCTGCTTCTGTGCGAGTCCTGGCATGCATCCAATACGAGGAATGAATGAGCATAAAAACGACACAGATGGAACTGAGCGCATACGTCAAGACGCATAATAAAGAAGATCCTGTAGCATTCCCTTTTTCGTGGGTTATCGGCGAGAAGGTGATCACCACGATAAGCGAGTTACCACATGATGAGAAAGCGAAAGCGAAAAATAAGCGTAAGGCGTGCAGCCTGTGCGGCAGCAGGGAGATAGAATATGAGAAACAATCCTGCGGTTTTTCGCACTTTATTTGTGCGGAATGCGCCATCCGCTACGTGCGTAATGTCGGTGCGTTAAAACGTAGAGAAATGATGTTGTAATGGTTATATACTGTGGTAGTCACGATTTTAAACTATATTATAAGGAAACGTGTGCGTGCACCGAACATGCGCATGTCCAAGGGGAGGTTTGACGATAAATTGAAAGAAGCAATGTTCTACGAGAAATTGGAAGAGAGCACCGTTCGATGTCACCTCTGTCCGCATCAATGCAAGATAAACGAATCGAAGAAGGGAATCTGCGGGGTTAGAGAAAATAAGGACGGCGTACTTTACAGCCTGGTCTACGGGAAGGTGGTGGCGCAATCAATTGATCCGATAGAGAAGAAACCGCTGTTCCATTTCTACCCCGGTTCAACCGCGTATTCGATTGCGACCGTGGGCTGCAACTTCAGATGCAAGAACTGCCAGAACTACGACATTTCGCAGATGCCTGAGGACCGGAAACGGATCGTAGGCAAAGATACAGCGCCTCTGGAGGTTGTCGCGACCGCCAGGGATTACAACAGTAGAAGTATCGCTTATACGTACGTCGAGCCGACCATCTTCTTTGAGTTCGCCTACGACATCGGTAAGCCCGCGCATGAAGCAGGGATATGCAACGTCTTCATCACAAACGGGTACACGACGGAGGAGGCTATACGTACGCTCGCGCCGTATTTAGATGCGGTAAACGTAGACCTGAAAGGGTTATCGGAAGAGCTGTATCACGAAAACTGCGGGGGGCACCTGGAACCCGTACTCGATGCGATAAAGCTCTATAAGAGCCTGGGGGTTTGGGTAGAAGTAACGACTTTGGTTATACCCACGTTGAACGATTCCGAAGAGGATTTCAGAGGAATCGCAGAGTTCATCAAGAGTGTCGGCGTGGACATTCCATGGCATATTTCGCAGTTCTATCCCACCTATAAGCTCACGGATTTACCTCCAACACCGGTTGACACCCTGCGTAAAGCACGGGACATCGGGCTGGAGGTGGGCTTGAGATACGTGTACGAGGGCAACGTGCCGGGTGAGGGCGGCGAGAGTACATACTGCTATAATTGCGGAGCGTTACTCATTAGACGTTATGGATTTCAGATACTGGAGAATAAACTGAGTGGCTCGAAATGCCCGTATTGCGGGGCGAAGATTGATGGGGTGTTTTAAGATTAGCTATAACTATAAGGATTTATATATGGGTAGATAGGTAGGACAACTTGCCAGTAATAAGATTACATTACGATGATTTGGAAAACCTTACCGGTGCGAGCATTGGAAGGATAAAGGAGCGACTGCCGCTGCTGTGCGCGGACGTGGAGCGAATAGAAGCGGACTATATGGACGTGGAGTTCTTTCCGAACCGACCGGATCTGTTCAGTGTGGAGGGTGTTGCTCGTACGCTGAAACAATTCCTGGACCTCGAGCCGGGCTTGGCTAATTATCCTGTGGAGAAGTCAGACATCGAGATGACGGTGGAGGAGTCGGTTCTAAACGTGCGACCGTACGTCGTCTGTGGAGTGGTAAGGAACTTGCAGTTCGATTCGAGAGGTATAGAATCGCTGATGCTTTTACAAGAGCAGTTGCATCGCGGGTTAGGTCGGAACAGGAAGAACGTCTCGGTTGGCGTGCACGACTTATCGAAAGTGAAGCCTCCTTTCAGGTATCTTGGCGTTGACCCCAGTTTCTCGTTTGTCCCGCTGGACTACGAAGAGGAGATGACGATGACGGAGATTTTAGAGCGGCATCCAAAGGGGGTTGGGTACCGCTACATTCTCGAAGGTAAAGATAAATACCCCTTGATTCTCGATTCTGAAGGGAACGTTCTTTCGTTTCCACCTATTATCAATGGTGAGCTGACGAGGGTTACGGAATCCACGGAGGAGATATTCCTCGATGTTACGGGCTTGAATGAGCACGTCTCGATTGCACTAAATATTATCGCCACTGCACTTGCAGAACGGGGTGGAGAGATTCAATCTGTGGTGGTTCGCTCTCCTGGTAGTGGAGACGTAGTGAAGGAGAAAGAAACCCCCAACTTAGAACCGACAACGATGGAGATATCCGTGCAAGAAGCCAATTCGCTCATTGGGTTGGAGTTAAACGCAGAGGAATGCAAGAAGTGCTGTGCGCGAATGGGTCTTGGTGCCGGGGTAAAATCAGCGGAAACGATCATGGTGAAGATCCCGGCGTATCGGTACGACATACTCCATCCCTGGGACATCATTGAAGACATTGCCATCGGTTACGGCTACGACCGGCTAAAGCCGGAGCTGCCGGATACGGTGGTTATAGGCGAAGTGCATCCGATAGAGGAGAAAGCAGCGGCGGTGCGGAAGATAATGACCGGTTTGGGCTACTTCGAGGTGTTTACCTTTACGCTGACCTCCGAGCGGAAACAGTTTGAGTTGATGCGGCGAAACCCTTTTAGCGGTTTAGAAAGTCAGCGGTTTAGCCGATTAGCTAACCGAAAATTGTCTGATATTGTGAAAGTTGCATCGCCCATAAGCACGGAACACACGATGCTGAGATGCTCGATCCTTCCGAATTTGCTGGAAATCCTCGCGATTAATAAGCATCGCGACTTACCGCAGCGGATATTCGAGGTCGGACCGGTAGTCTTGAACTTCAGGGAGCGTTACGTGCTTGCGGCTGTTTCAACACACGCCAATGCGAACTTCGCAGAGGTTAAGTCCATGGTGGATGCGGTGCTCAAGGAGATGGGGCTGGCTGATGCGGAAGTAGTGGACTCGGAGGATGGTGCATTCTTTGAGTACGGGCGAAGGGCGGACATAATAAAAGACAGTAGGAAAATAGGCGTTTTTGGCGAGTTGCATCCCGAAGTAATCACTAATTTCGGGTTGGACCATCCAGTGGTGGGGTTCGAGGTGGCTATCAGTAGCTTGGAAAAAAGTGAAACTGGATGAACTTTAAATATACCTTTGGGGATTTAAAGGATGGGACAGAAAAGGGAGTGAATCAAAATCCACCTCTTTACCCTTTTTCTCTTTTTTTAGTTCTGAAGAACCTCCGTTTCAGAACCTCCTTCTCCGACTCGATTATAAGCTCTATTAAATGCTCGTTTACCGCATCTTCCTTTTTCAGGATTTCTCGTGCATCGTCAATGGCGAGCCCTTTACCCGCAAGCGTAAGCAACGCCGCCTTTCCGTAGGCGGAAATCAATTCCGCTGATTGTACTGCATCGTTAAACATCTTGCTTGCTTTTTTACTTTTGCTTTTGCCTTTACTTACAATCCTTCTAACGTCGTTCTCATCTGCTTTTAACGCCCCTATCATTTCCGATTCGCATTCGGGACACTGAAGACTCCCCGTTTCTACGTCGTTTATTCTCCGCACCGCGGTATATCGCCAGCAATTGGTGCAGACAAAAGTCAAGGATTCGTCCAGCAGTCGCGCCTGCACGTATTTGAGTATGACCCGTTGCATTCGCTCAGGCGGGATGAGTTCGTAGCCGTGTTTTACCATTTCGACAATGCCCGCGATCGGACTTGGACCAACCTCCTCGCCTTTTCCTTTTATTGCCACTATCTTCAGCTCACCTGTGTTTAGCCGCTTTAACAACTGGGCAGTCAGGTTTATATCCACATCCTTATCCTGAGCTTCTCGCAACGCTTCGTCAAAGACTGCGGAACCTTCGAAGGTTCGTATTACGTTGTCTAAGTCGAGGCTGCTCAAGGACGCATCCCTGGCTATGGCGCCGAATCGCCGTGCTACGTGGATGAACCGCATTTTAAACAGTCTGCTGCGCGCTAATGCGTTCAGAGCGAGCGGTTCGATAGGTTTGGCTGCTAAATCGAGGATAATCGCTTCAACGTCTTCGGGCTCCACTGCGGTCTCATCGGTTCTGAGCAGTATCCGGTAGGGGTCTTGCTGCACGCCCACCGGCGCACCGAGCTGGTCGGACAGTACGGAAGCCAAAAGCATCGCAAAGGTCCTATTGACCCGGAGCCCGAAGGAGCAATGCAGGATTATCTGATCCTTCCAGCGTTCGAGCGTTAACAGCTCATCGGTCGGCACGGGATAGCCCTGCTTCACCTGCCGGACAATTTCGTCTAAGGCTCTGGTAAGCGTTTCCTGGCTGCACGGATACCTATTTAGAAGTTCACGCTCCTGCGCGCTTTTCACGAATCCGCGAATCTCACCGACCTCATCAGCAATCGCATAGGGAACGGGAATCTCCTCACCCGCCCAGCTCGGAATGGCTCCCGTAGGGTCCTCTTCGTGCTTTACATAAATCCTATCGCCGTAGACGTGCAATATCTTCCAGACACGACCGCCTTCGATGAACTTGTTCCCCGGCTTGCCGTACTCCGCCACAAACGCTTCATCCAATACTCCGACCGGATTGTCGTCCTCGTCAATGACTAAAAAGTGCCGCACCTCAGGAATCATGGACAGATGCTCGAAATAGTAGCCGTAGAGCGGTTTTATACGCTGCGGTCGCAGGAATACCCTGTCTTCCGCAGAGAACCAGAGCAGTCGCGGAATGCGATAATGCATGTAGCTCAACACGGCGACCAACTCGCGTTCTTCGAGATCTCGATATGGATAAGCTTTTCTTATGACGTTCAAGGCTTCTTTAAAGCTCCATCTCCGTTTCGTCATAAGTAACCCGGCGATTTGATGCGCTAATACGTCAAGTGGCTTCTCAGGAATGTCTGCGGGCTCTAAATCCTCTGCAAGCGACCGCCGACAAATTACTAACGCTTCCAATGCATCGTCTGAGTCTTGGACTACGATCGCACCATGCGCAATCCCACCTATTCGATGACCGCTTCGCCCGATTCGCTGCAGTAGCCGGGTAACCTGCCGCGGTGAGTTGTATTGAATGACAAAATCCAACCGCCCGATGTCTATCCCTAACTCCAAGGAACTCGTGCAGATAATCCCGTGCAGCGTGCCCTCTTTAATGCCCCGTTCAACGTTAATTCGCGATGGCTTGGAGAGCGACCCGTGATGCACACCCACGAGGAAGTTCAAATCCCAAACGCGGAACCGGCTGCCGAGGATCTCCGTTATCGAACGCGTATTGGTGAATATCAAAGTGGATTTATGCTCTTCAACGAGCTTTTTCATCAATCGCAACCGCGCAGCGACTTCGGGATACGTATACAGCTCCTCAGCCAGTTTGTAATCCTCCGAATCGGCTTTTGGATAACAAACCTCTACCTGCACTGATCTGGCTACGGAAACGTTGATTATCTCGCAAGTTCTTTCCATGCCGACCAGGAATTTCGCTACTCTGTCCGGCGAGCCGATGGTCGCGGATAAGCCAATGATCTGGAAGTCACCGTTTTTTAAGTACCGAAGCCGCTCTAACGCCAGTGCGAGTTGAGAGCCGCGTTTGTCTATCGCGAGTTCGTGCACTTCATCCACGATCACCCACCGGACCGAAGTTAGGTGTTCGCGCATAATTCTGCCGGGTAAGATCGCCTGTAACGTTTCCGGTGTGGTAATTAAAATGTCTGGTGGAACCATCGCCTGCGCCTCCCGTTCTCGCGTAGACGTGTCTCCGTGCCGCATGCCCAACCGCAGGTCGAGCCGTTTACACCACCATTGCAATCGTTCAAGCATGTCGCGGTTCAAAGCTTTGAGCGGCGTGATGTAAAGGACTTTTATTCCCGGTTCGTGCTTTGTTTTGATTAAGGCATCTAAAACCGGTAACAACGCCGATTCGGTCTTCCCTGTTGCGGTTGGTGCGATCAGTAATACGTTCTTACCAGCCATTATTGGCGGAATGGCTTTGATTTGGGGTTCGGTAGGAGCGGAAAAGCCCTTTTCCTGGATGGCTTTTTGGACGGGGGTCGAGAATGAGGAGAATACGTTTGTAGGTGGTGGCATTTGTGGTTTTTCGATACGTTTATATTGCTATTTATCGTAAGTAAAAGATGTTGAAGGTGAGTAAGGGAGGAGGATAAAAAAGGAATGAATGAGTTTTTAAAATATGAAAGGGTTAAAAATGAAACCAAATGAACTTTTATATCCAGAACAAAGACTTCTAAGCAAAGCCTACTTAGTTGACGAACTGGAAAAGGCAGTATTCACCTGGCGAGAACAGGGCTATCCTCACACAACAGACAGCACCCGCCGCCTGTTGCAGTTCTGGTTTGAAGAAGACCATTTCGGTCACAATGCGCCTTTTCAATTCTGGTTATTTCTCAATCCCATACGCCAAGGTGGACAAAAATAGGAACTATGGTGCATAGAAATGAGAATTGATATATTAACTTCTTTGGCGAAAAAAGATAAAACTTTCACCTTCGAAGAAGCATTAAAGATAAGTGGTTTACCAAGAGGAAGTCTGAAAAAAGTAATCTACAGATTAGAACAGAGAGGAGCTATTGAGCGAATAGAAAAAGGTAAATATATGATCATCCCGCTGGGTGCAGAAAAAGGAAGATATACGTTAAATGAATTTGTTATTGGTTCTTTGCTGGTAAATCCTTATTCTGTTGCTTACTGGAGCGCTCTCAATTTTTATGGCTTGACCGAACAGTTTCCAAATACTGTTTTCTTACAGACAACTTCAAGAAAGAAAAAACAGGCAACTGAGGTCTTTGGTGTCCGATACAGGATTGTTAGGGTAAAAGAAGAGAAGTTTTTTGGAGCCAGAAAGGAGTGGATTGAAGACACGCAAGTACACATCACAGATAAAGAAAAAACAATAATAGATTGCCTTGATAAGCCACAGTATTGTGGTGGTGTAATCGAAGTTGCCAAGGCACTAAAATATGATAGCGAACTGGACAAGAAAAAACTCGTGGAATATGCAAAAAAGATTAAAAATTCGGGTGTGATTAGAAGACTTGGCTACCTCTGTGATTTCTTAGCCATAGATATTGACATTTCTGAAATTAAAACGAGGAATTATCTTTTACTTGACACCACGATGCCCCATAAAGGTCCAAAAAACGCAAAATGGCGATTGATCATAAATCTGGATGAGAAAATAATGGGTGATTTGGAATGATACCTTCAAGAGAGATAAGGGAGAAAGCAAGGGAGTGCGGTGTTCCCGAAACAACGGTTGAAAGGGACTATGCTCAGAATTGGCTGTTAAAATACCTCCCAACTAAAAATATGATTCTAAAAGGTGGCACAGGGATAAGAAAACTCTACATTGCAAATTACAGATTCTCTGATGATCTGGACTTCACATTGCTGGAAGATTTAGAGAAAAAGGATTTAGAAGATCAAATCAGTAACGCAGTAAAAGGAGCTAAAGAAGAAAGCGGAATAAATTTTGATGCCCGTCTCAAGATTGATGAGAATGTAAACGGATACGTGGCTCCTGTCCATTTCAGGGTTATGCGCAATGTTGGGAACCCACTAAAAATCAAATTGGATTTTACAAATGCTAAAAAGGAAATAATATTGCTTCCGATAGAAAAGAAGTCCATTATTCATCCTTATTCTGATGATTACAAAGCTGAAATAATCGCTTATTCTCTGGAGGAGATTGTCGCTGAAAAGACACGTGCTTTATTTGAAAGAACGAGACCAAGGGACCTCTATGACGTGTGGTATCTATGGAATATGGTCAATAAAGGGAAGGTTTTAGAGCTATTGGAAGAGAAATGCCGATTTAAGAATGTGATCATTAATACGTCATCCCTTATAAATAGAAAAAGCGATTTTAATAATGCATGGGAGGTTTCGCTCAGACATCAATTGAAACAACCACCTGATTTTAATAAAACATTTGATAAAATTTTAGGAATGATTAAAGAATTTGAAGGGGAAAATGAAACCAAATGAGATTTTAACCCCTGGAGCACGCTCCGTTTTGATTAAGGCATCTAAAACCGGTAACAAAGCAGATTCGGTCTTGCCTGTTGCGGTTGGTGCGATCAGTAATACGTTCTTACCCGCCATTATTGGCGGAATGGCTTTGATCTGGGGTTCGGTAGGAGCGGAAAAACCCTTATCATGAATGGCTTTTTGGACTGGGGTCGAAAACGAGGAGAATACGTTTGTAGGTGGTGGCATTTGTGGTTTTTTAGATACGTTTATATTGCTATTTGTCATAAGTAAAAGATGTGGAAGGTGGATAAGGGGGGAGATATAAAAAGGATGAATAAGGGTGCTTTTGAGGAGATCAGTGCATCTTACAGAGGGATGTATGATATAGGAGCCAAACAATGAAACCATTTAGTTTTATACACACAGCGGATCTGCATTTAGATAGCCCTTTTAAAGGCATTTCTGAAATAAGTAGCGAGATAAGTTCAGATTTGACTGAAGCAACTTTTAATGCATTCCATCAAATAATTGACCTGTGTATAGAAAAACAGGTAGATTTTCTCTTAATTGTAGGGGATGTTTACGACGGTGCAGACAGGAGCTTGCGAGCACAGCTTCGATTTCGAGATGGTTTAAAAAGATTATCCGAAGCTGAGATAAAGGCATATGTTGTACATGGAAATCATGATCCATTAGCTGGATGGTCAGCAAATTTAGACTGGCCAAGAAATGTTCACATCTTCGGTGGAGAATCTGTCGAGAAAGTTTCGTTCGAAAAAGATGGGGAGGAAATAGCTCAAATTTATGGGATAAGTTTTCACAAGCGAGACATAAAAACAAATCTAGCTCTCGAATATCCTGAAAAAACTGAAAATGGCCCATTCACCATTGGTATGTTGCATTGCAATGTTGGCTCCGATACAGGCCATGACCCCTATGCACCTTGCACGTTGGAGAATTTAATATCTAAAAAATATGATTATTGGGCTCTGGGTCATATCCATAAAAAAACCATATTAAACGAAGATAATCCTCCAATAATTTATCCGGGAAATCCTCAGGGTCTTAACCCCAAAGAGACAGGCGTGAGAGGATGCTTCTTGGTCAAGGTTGACCAAAAAGGTGACCCCTCTCAGGAATTTATCGAGGTTGATTCCATAAGATGGTTTGTGAAAGAGCTTTCTATAGATTCGCTTTACACAGAGCAAGAACTGATTACAGAAATCCACAACTGCATAGAAAAAATCCGTGAAGAAGCGGAGGGGCGTTCATCGGTTTGCAGAATCATTCTTACCGGTAGAGGTGCACTGCACTCATCTATCGCTCTAAAAGGTGTTTTAGATGACATCCTCAAAGACCTAAGGGAGAATGAAGAAGGGGAAAAACAATTCGTTTGGATTGAAAGTATTGAGGACTATACAAATCCTGAAATCAATCGGAAATCACTGTTGGAGCGCAAGGACTTTATTGGTGATTTGCTCAAGCTGTTTGAAGAATTTTCGCATGACGAGAATAAGATGGCTGAACTTAAAGAGTCCCTTGACCCATTATTTACATCTCCAAGTGGGAGAAAACTTCTTGAATCCCGTGATGACGAACATTTTCGTGATTTGATAAAAAAGGCAGAAACACTCTGTCTGGATAAACTTATTGGGGGCAAATTCACATGAAGTTTGAAGAAATCTATATTGACGGTTTTGGAATATTTCACAATTATCACATAAAGAATTTAACTCCTGGTCTCACCATCTTTATTGGACCTAATGAAGCTGGGAAATCAACTATTCTGTCTTTCCAAAAGCGAATCCTCTTCGGTTTTCCTGACAGACGCAGTAAAAGTAAACTCAACCTTTATCCACTTCTTACAGGTGGTAATCACGGCGGTAGATTAACCATATCGAGTGGTGATAATACAAGATATATAATTGAACGATATTCTGAGGGAGCCAATGATGTAAAGGTAATTTTTCCCGATGGGTCAACAGGTGGAACTGCGGAGCTCTCCCACCTCATTGGACACGCAAACAAAGACATTTTTGAGAACATCTACGCCTTTGGTCTTACGGAACTTCAAGACTTCGAAACACTCAACAGTGAGGCAGTTAAAGGGCGAATCTACAGTGCAGGAACAGGAATAGGTGCTGTTTCCCTCTCAGAAGTGCAAAAAAATCTGGAAACTGAGGCTGGCAACCTCTTTAAGAAGGGTGGGAGCAAACCAGAAATTAATGTTATATTCAATGAAATTAAAAAAATAGATTCACGACTCCGCGAAATAGAGAAAGACACCCAAAATTTTGACGAGTTCCACAAAGAGTTAGAAGAGATAACTAAGGAGATTGGATACGTTGAACAAGAACGAAATCAAATAAGAACCAGATCCAACCACACTACAAACTTGGTTACAGTTTGGGATGATTGGAGAAAAATACAAGAAGCTAAAGAGCGCCTACAAAAAATCCCTGAAATAGAAAACTTTCCTGAAAACGGCATAGAAATGTTGGAGAGGAATATAGATAAAATCGATGAATTAAATGAAAGTATCTCCGAAAAGAATGAGAAACTCGAAAAGACCAAGATTCGAAAATCGGTGATGAAGGTAGATAAAAAGCTGCTCAGTAATAAGGGAAAAATCCTTGAATTTCAAAAGGGGCAGGATAAATATATCTCTGCTACGAAAGACCTGCCAATGAGAAAAGAAAAACTAAAAAGAGACAGGGAGGATTTAAAGGAATCACTGCATGAAATAGGTCCCGATTGGAATGAGGAGAAACTTTCCAACTTTGATATCTCCATACCTACCAAAGAAATAGTAAGAAAACAACATGATACCATAAAAGAGGCAAAAGAAAGCATTCGTGACACAGAAAAAGAAGTTCAGGGAATCGAGCAAAAAGACATTCAAAATATCGAAGAGGAGATAGAGAAAGTAAATAAACATCTCAAAACTCAGTCGCTTCAACAAATAGACGAAAAAAAATTGGAACAACAAAGAAAATCTCTACAGCTCCTGCGAATAAAATACCCCAATTTAAAAGAAAAGGAAGCGGACATGTGCAATCTCGAAGAAAAAGAAGAACTGTTCACTATTCTCAAACCACATCGAGCAGAGCCCCTTCCAAAGCTACCCCTTTGGCCTGCACTTATGCTTATTGCTGCCGGAATCGTTTCCTTGATACTATCAATTTTTGGGAATAACTGGGTGATAGGCATCAGTATTCTCGCAATCTTATCTGTATCATCTATCATTTATATTATTTTAAGCAGAAAAAAAATTCCAACACCTACACCGGAAGGATTCGAAGATAAAGAGGCTGAAGATTTAATCAAAAGATCGAAGGACTTGTCTGAACGGAGAAACACACTTGAATCTGCACTGCAAAAAATCAAAAGTGAAATACTATCAAATGCTCAGATATGCGATTTTGGTGGCATTCCAGACCCCCAACAAATAGAAAATAAAGATTCAGAACTCCGGGCAGCTTCTGAAAACCAGTTAAAATTAAATGAATTGAAGAGACAACAGGAAACGCTGGATCAAAAGTTGGGAAAACTCAGCGAGGAAGCAAATACTGTAAAAAAGAAACTGGAAGCACTAAGAAAAGAAGAAGAAAAAGCTCAAAAGGAATGGAGAAACTGGCTCACTGAAAAAGGTTTAGACTTAGAACTAACCCCTGAAGGAACGATTGACATTTTTGCAACACTTAAGACGTGCATTGAAAAGAAAAAATCAATCGAGGAAATTAAAGCGCGAATTAACTCAATTCAAGAATCCATTGAGGAATACGAAACCAAAGTCTCTTCCGTTCTAGAAGACTGTAATAGAAAAAACGAAGAGATAAATGTAATCGTGGAATTGGAGAAAATAACGGGGGAATTGAATCAAGCCATAGAGAATAGTAAAACATTGGAACAATTAGATAGAGACGAAGAAAATCTGAAACTCGAATTTAGGAATTTAGAAATAAAACTTGAAGAGCGACAGAGAACTGTTTCTGAGCTCTTATCTCAAGGTTTTGCTGAATCTGAAACCGAATTTAGAGAGAACGCAAGAAACTGGGAAGAGCGTAACAAACGAATGGATGAAATTATCCAAAGAGAACAAAATATCAAGAGAATTAGCGGTGATGGAAAACCCTATTTTGATTTCATCAACGAACTGGAGGAGACATCTCCTGAGGACTTGGAAGAAAAGGAATTACAGCTAAAAGAGAGACTTGAAGAGATAGAAAATAATCTTTCTGAAGTCAGAGAAAAACGAGGTGGTATTGCTAAAGAAATCGAACAAATAGAGCGGAGGGAAGAAGGCTCTTTTTTGCGGATGGAAAAAACCGTAAAGATGCAAAAACTGAAGAAAAACTCTGATGAATGGTCAATACTTACTTTGGCAAGGACTATCATGGGAAAAGCAATTGAAAAATACGAACAGGAGAGGCAACCAGGAGTTATTAAGGAAGCACAATCTTTCTTTTCAAAAATGACCCTTGGGAGGTATTCACGAATTTTTGCGCCATTAGACGAAGCAAAAATCTATGTCGAAGATAAAGATAGCAGACGAAAAGATATTCAGGATTTGAGTAGAGGAACCGCAGAACAACTCTATTTATCGTTGAGATTTGGTTTCGTTCGTGAATTTAGTAAAAGAGCGGAATCCTTACCTATTGTTTTCGATGACATTCTTGTAAATTTTGACCCTGAAAGATTCCGAGCAGCTTGTGAAGCTATCAAAGAATTAGCAAAAACCAATCAAATTCTTTACTTCACATGCCATCCTGAAAGTGTTAATTTGTTAGCTGAAATAATACCTGATTCAAAGGTGATTGATATAAAAATGTAGGATAATTGGTGAACGAATAAATAGAAACGACCACCAAAAAATGACCACCTTAACCTTTCTCGACGGCATTGGCAAAAAGGGGAGAACCACAATAAAATGAGCAGACTATTCCACCTCAAGCGCGGCGTTATACCCGCCTGTGACGTGTACGATATAAAAACGTTCAGGAAACTCGTTGCGGCGACGTATGAGATTGAGGGCATTGTCGGCTACAAAATCGGCGCTATTCTCGGCTTGACCTACGGTCTCCCCCAGTTAGTCAGCATTGTGAACGAATACACCGATTTACCGGTGATCTATGACCACCAAAAAGCAGGAACCGACATTCCGCGAATGGGTGAGAAGTTCGCGAGCATCTGCGCGGAAGCAGGGATAACGGGCGTGATAATCTTCCCGCAGGCGGGCCCTCAAACCGAAGCGGCATTTATAGATGCGCTCTTTAATGCAAATTTGACACCCATCGTGGGCGGCGAGATGACGCACCCGCAATATTTGGCGAACGAAGGCGGGTTCATCAGAGATCACGCACCCGTGGAGATGTACACACTCGCTGCGGAGAAGGGCGTGAACCATTTTATTGTACCGGGGAATAAACCCGTTGTTATTAAGCAGTACCACAAGTTGCTGTCTAAAATAGTGAAAGAGCCGGAATACAGCATGCCGGGGATCGGCAAACAGGGTGGGGACATTAAATCCGCTTTTGACGCCTTAGACGGTGCACCGGCGTACGCGATCATCGGCGCGAGCATTTACGAGCACGAGGATATGGCAGATGCAGCACGACGATTCTGCGCGGACGCCTTGGGTACAACCGGAAGTGAGTACGAAGAATGAGCTGGCAAGAAGAGAAGGAGAACGTTGGAAAAGAGTTAGTACGCGCATTGTACGAGCAGGGCATGATTAAGACCTGGTTCAGGGATAACCCGCAGGGCTGGACGCTCGTTTCCGGCTTGTGGAGCCCGCTGTACATCCAATTACGACCTTTGTCCTCTTATCCGGAACTGCTCAAGAAAGTCGGCGACGCCCTGGGCAGGCTGATAAAAACAGAATGCAGCGCTGTAAACCGGATCATCGGCGTTGCCACCGCAGGCATACCGATCGCCACCGCCATTTCTTTAGCGGCGAATATCCCCTCATGCTTCACGCGTAAATTAGAGGGCGTTCGGTCGTTAGACGATTTTAATATGTTTGTAAAGGGGTACGGCGAGCATTCCATGATCGAAGGCGTCCTGGAGGATGGCGATACGGTCGGGATCGTGGACGACTTGGTAACGAAGTTCGACAGTAAGGTGTTAGTGCTCAAGCAATTGGAATTCGAGCGTAAAGTGCGCGGATTGAAGGACGTAACGTGCTCAGATGTCGTCGTCGTCCTGGACAGAGAGCAAGGCGCGACAGGGATTGCACGAGATTACGGAATAGAGCTGCATTCGTTAATCCCTTTTATGTCTAAAGGGGTGCCGTGGCTCAAGGACGTTCTTGCAGACCAGGAATACGAGGTCATTGTGGATTATCTGCGCGACACTGAGAAATACCAGGATCCTCACGTACAGGCAGAGTTATCTGAGATTACAAAGTAGATAGAGGAACATATAGTATAGTCATTCCAGTAATAAATTGCAAACCACGAGATTTCACAAGATTAACACAAGACCGGAAATCAAAGAGAAGAAAAACGATTCCGGCTTCTTGATCTTTGCTTTTTCTCGTTGTACATAAAGTATAACTTCCGCCTATTTAAGACACAGATTAACACTGATTTACGCGGATTTATTTAGTGTGAAGAACAAAGTTGATTTTTATCATCTGTGTTAATTAAACCCTTTCCGGGCTTGCGGTGACGTGGCCAGAGCCCAACGTAAGAAAAAGTTTCTTTTCCAAAGAAACATATTCTTTCTTAGCACAGGTTCTTTCTACGAGAAAGAAAGTGTTGTGTAATCTGGTGGTTAATACTTTTCGGAATGACTATATTTAGGGTGAACATTGTTGTTCTTTATCATCTGTGTTAATCTGCGTTAATCTGCGTCTATATAATTTGAAGACACCGATTTACACTGATTTATTTCTTTTTTTCAGTTCCATACGATCATCTCTTGCCGCCATTGATGCGAGTTCGGTCACTAAAACGAAAATAGCCTGCTTGTGCTCGTCCTTGCTTCGGTGCACCTGGAAAGGAGAAATACCCAACTCGTCATATTTACTGAAGTCACCTTTTAAACCGCTTTCCTCACAATACTTCTTAAATTGAGCCAATAACATATGGAGGTGTACCAACTCGTCTTTTTTCATCTCAATAATATAATAATTATCCTTAATACTATTTAAATGTACCGAACTCAGCTACTCAATCAATCAACCCCATACCCCAATTTCTCGCACAACTCTCTCCTTTCCTGCTTCTCCGCCTCCGTCTCTACCCTGTTCGCTGACGTGCCATCAACCACGCCAATTACCGCTCGTCCAAGCTCGGTCTCGGCAACGATAACGTCCAACGGATTTGCAGAAGCGACGAAGATAGTTGCAACTGCGGGATGTGCCTTCAAAGCATTCAGCACGTTTATGGGGAATGCATTATCCATAATAATAAAAAAAGAGTGAGAGGCGGCGATTCGGAGGCAGTTTTCACTCGCCAACTCCTTCAGACGCTCGTCATTTCCCGTAACTCGCGTCAATTTCGGCACTGCTTCGTTCATCGCCACGGCGCATTTTATACCCGGTACGGCGGTAAAAAGCGTCTTGAAGAGGTCGTCGCAGGTAAATATACTGAAATTGCCCTGCCCTATTATTACCTGTTTCTCTTCGGGGTTCGTTACCTCTACACGTTCTATCCTTACCGCCGACTCACCGGTAGCACTAACCACGTTCTCATCCTCTTATTTTTTGTTTGTGTTCAATCAATCAATCAAACGAATGCACGCACGCGTTCAAAAGTTGTTTTATTCTTCCTCCAACATGCTAATCGCTTCCTGCTCGCATACGTCTATACAGGTCTCACAATCGGTGCACTCCTCTTGATTTATTACTGCGTGTTGTTCGCGTCCCTGCGGAGCACTGCTGGGATCATCCTCAACCAAAGTTATGCACTCCACCGAACAGTCCTCTACACAGCTACTCGTTCCCTTCTCCTTCCCCTCTATACCCTTACATCCATTACACTTCTCCAAATCTACTACTGCTGGCATTTTTTTTCATCACCTTTTTGGTTATTATTCTATCCCTATAAATTATTTTGTAATATATAAAATATAAACTGTTTTTATCTTTCCAGAAAACGCTAATCTTTTTCTGCAAGAGAGTGAAGTGGTTTAATTGCGAGGTAAACCGCCTTATCACCTATTTTCCAGCTCTTCTCGTAAATATGCTCACTCCCCGTAGTCTCCTCCTCTGAACTCGACGGCGTTGGCGTTCCCTCTTCCATACTGACGGCAAGCGTCTCATCACAGATATAATCCGAGAAGTTGTGTATCGCTTCTTTTACCTCCTCGTCGCATGCGTACGTAATCCCAATCTTCGCGGTATATTCCAGGTCAATGTCCTTCCTCATACCCTGTATTCTCCTCACGATGTCTCTAACCAGCCCTTCTTCTATGAGATTCTTGTCCGGGCAGCAATCCAGGAACAAACATGTCTCTTCATCCACGTCCGCCCGTTTATAATCCTCCGAGACGGCAAACTCGCTTTCGAGCACTTTATCTTCGAATCTCACTTCCTTCACGTTCACTTCTTCCTTCAATATCCCCGTCAAACGTTCCACATTCTCTCGCTTGTCCCTATCACAGATGACGACAACTTCTTTCAATGGTTGCCGTATCTTTATCCCTGCATCTGACCTTGCGCGCCTACCAGCCTCTACTAATTTAGAGACAAACTCCATCGAAGCCTCTAATTCAGCATCTATAAGCGATTTATCAGGAGAAGGATAGTCGCAAAGGTGCACACTTTCACGCGCGTCTTCTGAAATGCCCCGCACGATATTCTGATAAATATGCTCGGTGACGAATGGCACGAACGGAGCAAGCAGTTCGCACAGCGAGACAAGCACCTCGTACAGCGTTAAATACGCGCAATCCTTATCAAAATTCTCCTCGATGATCCAGAACCGTCTCCTTGACCTCCGTATGTACCAGTTGCTCAGGTCGTTAACGACGAACTCCTCTATCTTTCTCGCTGCAACGTGAATTTCAAACCGTTCGATAGCAGCAATTACGTCCTTCGTGAGTGTGTTCAACCGCGAGATGATCCAGCGATCCATTGCATTCCGCTGCTCCACCGATATCATATTCTTCTCCTGCGGATTGAACTCGTCTATGGTGGCGTAGGTGACGAAGAAGAAATAAGAGTTCCAGAGCGTATTCAAGAACTTCTTCTGCTTCTCCCGGATCGCCTGCGCGGAGAACCGGATGTCCTCGGTTAAAGGACCCGTGGTGAAGAGGTACCATCGCAATGCGTCCGCAGCTTCAGTCTCAAATAGCACGTTTATATCCACCACGTTTCCCTTGCTCTTACTCATCTTCACGCCGTTCTCATCCAGGATATGCCCCAGCGAAAGCACATTGAGATACGGCGGGACGTCAAAAACCGCGGTTGAAACACCGAGCAGAGAATAGAACCAACCCCTCGTCTGGTCTATCGCTTCGGTAATGAAATCCGCGGGAAAGTTATGCTTGAACTTCTCCGTCTCAAAGGGGTAGTGCCACTGTGCAAAAGGTGCTGAACCCGAATCGTACCAGCAGTCTATCACGTCCTTTACACGCCGCATATCTCCGCCACATTCATCGCACTTCAGCACCACGTCGTCAATATAAGGTCTGTGCAGGTCAATGTCGCTCGGAACTGGAGTCTTCGCCTTCTCCCGTAATTCCTTTATGCTTCCCACGCAATACTCCTGCCCACAATCACTGCATATCCATATATTCAACGGCGTGCCCCAGAATCGCTCCCGACTGAGCGCCCAATCCTCAATATCATCTAAGAAGTTACCAAATCGCCCGTATTTTAAATGTTCCGGATACCAGTTTATCCGTTCATTATTCGCGAGCAAATTATCGCGAAGCGTGGTCATTGCGATAAACCACGATTCACGTGCGTAATACAGAAGAGGCGAACCGCATCGCCAGCAGAACGGGTACGAGTGTAAATATCGTTCCTCTTTATATAAGATGCTACGTTCCGTCAGCATGTCTATTATGAGCCTGTCAGCGTCCTTCACGAACATGCCTTCCAGTGGCGGCGGAATATCGTGCGTAAAATGACCGTTACTATTCACGGGCTGTGAGAACCCCAGCTTCTTCTCCCGACAGACCTCGTAATCCACTTCCCCAAATGCTGGTGCGATATGAACGATGCCCGTACCCTCATCAAGAGTGACGAAATCCGCGGTGATCACCTTATGCGCTTCTCCACCTTCTATCTTCGCGTACTCAAAGAGCGGTTCGTATTTCAAATCCTCCAGATCCTTACCAGCGAATCGCTCTAATATCTCGTATTCATCTTCTAAAACGTCCAATCGCGATTCCGCAAGGATTAAAATTCCCTCTTTATCTTTAGCCCCACCGTCATCTTTTACGTTTACTCGTGCCTTCACGTACGTGTGTGACGGATGAACCGCAAGCGCGATATTGCCCAACAGAGTCCAGGGTGTCGTTGTCCAGGCTAACAGGTAGAGCGGTTCCGACTCCTCAGCCTCTCGTTTCACTTTGAATTTCACATACACCGAAGGGTCTTCCACATCTTGATAGCCCTGCGCAACCTCATGGCTGCTCAGCGTGGTCTCACACCGGGGGCAAAAAGGAACAACTTTATGACCCTTATACAGCAAGCCCTTATCCCAGATTTCTTTTAACGACCACCAAACCGATTCGATATAATCGTTCTCAAACGTTATGTATGGGTCGTCCATATCTATCCAGAACCCCACACGCTTCGTGGCATTCACCCACTCTTTCTCATACCGGAAAACCGAATCTTTACATTTTTGATTGAATTTCTCTATCCCGTATTTCTCTATCTCCGGTTTGCTGCTAATACCCAGCTCCTTCTCCACTTCTATCTCCACCGGCAGACCGTGCGTGTCCCAGCCCGCTTTCCTCTGCACGTAGAAGCCACGCATCGTTTTGTAGCGCAGTATGAGGTCTTTCACCACCCGTGTAAGAATATGTCCGGGGTGTGGAAGCCCATTTGCAGTTGGCGGTCCCTCGACAAAAACGAACTTATCACCACCCTCACGCTGGTCTACGCTGCGCTTAAAAGTCTTTTCTTTATCCCATAGCTCCAATATATCTTCTTCCAGTCGCAGAAAATCTTTCTTTTGCGTTTCTCTTTTGAAATACGGCATCTCTCCATCCATCTCCATCAATTGAACAGTATAGTATAAATATTTTACGTGGTATGAAGATTATATATCATTTACAAACAAAACGAAAGGGCAGACCACACACATGCACGAGATCCGCAAAATATTGGCAGTAGGATATTCCGTCAGGCATATAGTCTGTTCGGGCAGTCGAGCAGGTTATGAGATGTACGCTGCCGATGCCTTTGGCGACGTTGATACGAAACGATGCGCCAGAGAATATTTCCCTTTAGACCCACTTCAGCTTCACGCGGAACTCAAACCCCTTAAAGAAGTGATAGATAAGGTAGACGGTCTGATTATAGGATCTGGATTTGAGAACGCCGATTTTAGTTTCCTGAACGACGCTGAAATGCGAAAAATATTGGGGAACGCACCGGAGAAGACGAAAGAAGTATCGAATAAAGCGTGGCTTTCATCGCGATTGGACGACCTAAGTATCCCGCATCCCCTTACTTATACCGGTAGAGAGATAGCGGAGAGGATAGAAAGAGCGGAGCACTTCCGTTATCCCGTGGTAGCAAAGCCCGCTTACGGCGGTGGAGGGACCGCCAATTTCTTTTGCCACACTGAAAAGGAGTTGATTCGATGGGCTAAGCTACTACCGGACTTCCTGTACCAGGAATATGTAAAAGGGCAGCACGCCTCTGTATCTACAATTTCTACAAAGCGAGCGGCAATGCCAGTAAGCGTGAACGAACAGTTGATAGGTGTGGATTCACTTCACGCTCCCGGACCTTTTGTTTATTGCGGGAATGTCTCGCCGTTTGTAACTAAATTTTCGGATAGGACGTGTGAAATAGCAGAGAAATTGACGAGTAAATTAGGAGTGATCGGTTCTAACGGCATTGATTTTGTGATTACTGACGATGGCCCCTTTGTAATAGAGGTGAACCCACGGCTTCAAGGCAGTTTGGACACGGTGGAGCGTTCTATGGGATTTAATGTGGTAGATGCACATGTAAAAGCGATGGTGGGGGATTTGCCAGAACGAGTATCGGCAAAACGGTATGCCGTAAAAGCGATTGCGTTTGCAAGACACGAGGGGGTGATGATAGAAGATTTTGCCATGGAGGGAATCGTTGATATTCCGGAAAAAGGCAGAATAGTGAAGCCCGGAGAGCCTATAGCCACGGGAATAGGCGTTGGCGATACCAGAGACCGCGCGTATGCTGATGCGATGAAGAATGTCGAGCGTATAAAGGCGGGTGTAAGATCATTTAAAATTTAAAAAAAGTGTTATCACCACCTTGATGAGAAGCATAGGATATATAAAGCTTTCCGCCATTCATTTCTATATGAGGGGGGAGCTTGGAAATGGCTGTCTATTATCGTCAAACCACTTTTCAACAGCGGAGATATCTGTTTGAGTTGGCTGAGCAATTAGGGAACGTCTCAGAAGCGTGTAAACTGGCAAAGGTCTCGCGTAAAACGTACTATCGTTGGAAGCCCAGATATGCGGAAGAAGGTGTAGAAGGTCTTCGTGAGCCGAAAAGTCATGCCGTGCACAATCCTAAAACCATTGACCCACAAATCGAGAGAAGGATTATCGAGTTGCGGCGGGAGCATCCTAATTGGGGGAAGACACGGATAGCACAATGGATCTGGAAGGAACATGACTGGGAGCGAGTTGTTGCAATTGAGACAGTGAGAAACGTGTTGGACCGGCACGGGCTGTGGAAGATTGAAAAAAAAAGAAAAAAAGAACGAATAAGGGGGTAACCGCGGATAAGCCAAATAAGACGATAAATATTGACCTCTGTTTTGTCCCCGGAAAGGAAGTACATGAGCTAAATTTCTCTGCGTTCTTCCGATCAATGGATGAGTCCAGCGGGAAGTCGTCGGAAAGCAGCGAGAAAGGGATCAAAAAAGCAGAGAGGGGTGGATTGGATATATTCTCCCGTGAAGTGGAGAGTTACGATGGGAAGATGGATGCGTATTCCCTGATGAGGCGGAATAAAGAGGATAAGCAGAAGGCTAAAAAGAAGAGCGATATCAGGGATATGGAGATAAAGGCGGATATAAAGCAGAGAGAGGAGGAGTTAAGAGCCTGGAGGAGGAAGATGAGAATAGAGCGAAGGCGAGAAGACGAGGAATGGAAGAAATACAGAGAAGAGCGGATAAAACAGAATTTTAGCAGGGATAAGGCGATAAAGGATGAAGAATGGGCGCGGATAAAGAATGAAAGAGGAGAATTAAAGGCTAAGCGAGATAAAGCGGATGA
>JAUWPM010000126.1 GCA_030611585.1 Methanosarcinales archaeon
GTGTAAATCTGTGTCTTAAAGAGAAGGCAGTTATACTTTATATACAATGAAAAAGAAGACGTATATCGTTGGCGGGGCACTTATCGCTTTACTGATCTTCGTTGTAGTCTTTGTGGCGTATAGTCCCCGTGAGACACTAACACCCAACGAAATGAATCTTACTGCGGCAGACAACGGTAGCACGGTCGAACTCAAGAGCGGTCAAGGTCAAGTCGTGAGCATCACGCTGGACGCGAATCCAACCACGGGCTACACGTGGGAGGTGGTTGACGCTCCTGATGAGCAGATCATGCGTCAAGTGGGTGAAATAGAATTTATTCCGAGTAGGCAGGAATCGGGTATCGTCGGTGCTGGCGGCGTGCAAATCATCCGGTTTGAAATTGTCAATGCAGGTCGGACAAGTCTTAAACTGGTCTATCACCGGTCGTGGGAAACGGGTGTGGAACCTCGGGAAACGTTCTTTATGCACGTGGTTGCACATTGATAATTATGCAGAGCGAAACCAGTAGATTCCAGTAACAGCCAGTCCTTTGTTTATCGTAACATGATACAATAACCCACACTTTACCATAGTTTTATCTCATAACCCTCCTTTAAGGAGATTATGATTATTCTTTCAGGCGGTACGGGAACACCAAAGCTGTTAGTGGGGCTGGAGAAGGTATTCAAGGGAGAAGAGCTGAATATAATAGTAAATACTGCGGAAGACGTCTGGATTTCGGGCAATTTGCTGTGCCCGGATATTGATTCAGTCTTGTACACCTTGGGTGGAGTGATGGATAAGAAGACCTGGTGGGGCGTCAAGGATGACTGCTTTCATACGCATAACGCGCTGCTGCGGTTGCAGCATCCGGAGCACCTGATGATTGGCGATAAAGACAGAGCAACGCATATTATGCGGTCTGAGCTGTTGCGGCAAGGAAAAAGTCTGACCGAAGCGACCGCAATGCTCGCACGAAGCTTTGGCATACCTGATCGCATAAAGATACTGCCGATGTCTGACGATCCCGCAGCGGTACGCACGAAGATTCTTACGCCAGAGCCTGAAGGCGAACTCCATTTTCAGGAGTTCTGGGTGACTCGAAAGGGCGAGCCGGACGTTTTAGATGTTTCCTTTGAGGGCATAGATAAAGTGAAACCGTCAGAAGCCGTTGTACAGGCGCTGGAGAAAGAATCCGACGCTTTAGTGCTCATAGGGCCGAGCAATCCGATAACCAGCGTCGGACCTATTCTCAGTTTGAAAGGAATAAGGGAACTCCTAAAGTGGAAAATCGTGATGGCTATTTCACCAATCGTAGGTACTGAAGCGGTAAGCGGCCCAGCGGGAAAGTTCATGCGTGCAAAAGGGTTTGAGGTATCGCCCTCTGGCGTGTACACGTGTTACAAGGATTTCCTGGATGTGCTGGTCATTGCTAAGGGCGACGAATGTCCGACGGATGCCGGGGTGGACGTGCTCAAGACGGACATTATGATAAAAAAGGATAGAGATAGCAAAAGATTGGCACTGTTCCTGAAAAGATATTTGCAAAAAGCGAAAAGCTTTTGAATCAATAGCGTGGATAATGGGCATATTACTTTTATTTTTTAACGAAGAAAAGAGTTCTAAACACTCTTTTCTAAAAAGCACCGTTTCAGTCAGCGCAAGCCTATAAACAAGAAAGATACTAAATGCCTGCCTTCTTATGTTATCTTAGCCTATTTACTACGTACGTACGACAACATACCATGACTGAGAAGGACGAAGAAAAAGAAGAAAGAGAAGAGGAAAAAAGCACGAGTATCGCGCTGTTTATCTGCATGGGGAGTTTTATACTGATCACGCAGATCATTGCGATACTACTTGCAGCGCCCTTTGACGTGGCGGGCATGACCGCTTTTGAAAATCCCGATGATCCACTTAATCCAATCATCTTTTTCTTCATCATCATCGCTTTCACGGCGCTTATTCTTGCCTTGTTTAAATTTGGAGGTCAGAAACTCGTTTATTTCGTGATGCTCGCCGCGGTCGCGATAACGATCTATTACGTGTTGGTGGTTATCCTCCCGTACGCCTTTATCCCGGAGATCGGCACGCTTGCACTTGCAATTCTACTGTATAAATATCCGGAATGGTACGTCCTCGATGCAACTGGGTTGATAATAGGCGGAGGAGCGGCGGCGATATTCGGCATTTCGCTTGGCATACTGCCCGTTCTGCTCTTGATGATTATCTTAGCGGTCTACGATGCGATTTCGGTTTACAAGACGAAGCACATGGTCTCATTAGCGGAATCGGTAATTGAATTGCGATTGCCCATTCTTTTTGTCCTGCCGCGGAATTGGAGTTTCTCTTTAATGCGAGGAGATGAGATGGAAGACGGATTTTACATGGGGCTCGGCGATGCGATTATACCTTCCGTACTGGTAGTGTCGTCATTCGTAACGTATGAATTTGCTGCTCCGACTTTGGGCGCGCTCGTAGGCACGCTGGCGGGGTACGCGGTGCTGAGCACGATTGCAGGTAGAGGGAAACCGCATGCCGGTCTGCCATTTCTTAATTCCGGTGCGATACTTGGGTTTGTTATGGGGTATATGGCTATGATGGTTTGATTTAAAGTGACATTTACCTTGACCTTGTCACATTTCAAATTTACCGCGGAGAACGCTGAATTAGAGGTTTAGTTTATTAGCGGTTCAGCTCGTTAGCTAAA
>JAUWPM010000073.1 GCA_030611585.1 Methanosarcinales archaeon
GTTTGCATCAATATACAGGCAGAAGTGTTGAAAAGAGGGTGTGTCGTACCTTCCATTTAGCTTTCTACCTCATACATCTGGCAGGAGGCATGGGGATAAGTGTAAGAAAGCTTGTTTATTGGTGACGGGAGAGGGGGTTAAAAGGGGGATTAGCGATGAAGAATTTTAAGGAATTGAGAGTGTGGCAAAAAGGGATTGAACTGAACTTGTAGCGATAGTCTACGAGATTACCGCTTCATTTCCAGAGGAAGAGAAATATGGTTTAAGTGCACAGATGAGAAGGGCTGCGGTTTCTATTCCATCAAATATCGCAGAGGGGCATTTGCGAAAAACCGCAAAAGATTTTAAGCAATTTCTATCCATTGCACGTGGTTCTTGTGCAGAGTTAGAGACGCAAATGATTATCGCACATACTTTGGGTTTTATTCAAGAAGGCAACTTTAATAACTTGTCTCCAAAGATAGAAGAACTTTCAAAAATGCTCTTCTCCTTCTACTCCAAAATAAATTCTAACTAAACCGCCAACCCTCTAACCCTCCAAACCACTTCTAAGTGTCGCCCTCGCTACTATCTTCGCGACCCGTAATGGCTCTGGCACTTTCCCCTGCACAACGAATTTTTTAAGCACCGCGCCAGCTTCGGGTTTTTCTATACCTAAGAACCGTATTAAAACCTCGAAACCGTCTTGTAATTCCACCGGGACACGATCGCCAAGCCGCCTATACGCCTCTATCCGCGAATCTCGCTCGTGTGCTTCGAAATGCTTAGCGATGTGCTCTTCCAAACCCTCGGACTCTTCGTACGTCACGCAGATGAGTGGAATCTGCAGCCGTTTGTAAACTTCCATTATATCTATTATGTTGAACCAACTGATGACACAGCCATTTAGCATTATCACGTTTATATCATCGCGCTGGAGTGATTCGAAGATGCGCAATACCCCCTCAGTCGCATCCATTCCCCCTACGGTTATCATATCAAAAGCGGCACCGTCAATAATAAAATCTGACCGCATCACGATGCCCGCAAGCACTGACTTTTCATAGTCTCTCCTGAAGCTCTCTGCAATTCCCAGTACTCGTATCCCCTTCTTATTTACGTGCAACACCATCACAAATAAGGGATTCTATCCCGCTCTTTTTGCTCTTTATATCGCCTTCTGAACACCGGATCAGCGTGCATTCGCTCTATTTCCTGGTCTAATTTCTCATCCAGCTTCGCCTGCTCTCCAGAGATATAATCCTTGCAAAGCGCATGAGTGGAATCCGAAGAGTATTGCTGAATGCCAGCCATTATAATGGCTAAATCGGCTTTTTGAGGCGAAACCATACCAAAAGGGACTGGAGCGCCCACGCTCATAAGCCGTTTTATCTCGTCATCTATTTTCCCTACGTCCAGGCCAAATCCTATCGCCTCATTGCCCCCGGTCTGCTCAAATTTTAGCTGCCATATACGTTCCGGGTCGGAGACGAACATGTCGTACCGACCTTTGTGATTCCGTCCAGTTAGCACTCGCCAATCTCCCTTATCCTTGCTTTTATCCCATTTCTCTTTCAATGCCCGCGTTATTTCCGCAGAAGACTTTACCGCCATCTTAATATTATACCGTATTACAACGCTATAAATGTTTCTGTAATTACAGTACAGTCACGATGAAGATGCATGACTTTTTTCTTTTCCGAGAACGCTTTTCTTTTTATTAAAAAGAAAAGGGTTCAATGATAGCAATAATCCTCGCGGGCGGGAAAAGCAGCAGAATGAGTGGAAGAAACGGCGAGAATAGAAAGAGAGAGAAAGCACTTATAAAGTTGGGGGGATCCGAAAACCCGAAACGGCTGATAGATTTGGTTGTAGGAAGCGTGCGCGAATCAAATGTGGAAGATTTTTTCGTTGCGGTCACGAAAAACACGCCAAAGACAGAGGGATATTGCAAACGCGTCAATTATAAAACCGTAGAGACACCGGGTGAAGGCTATCATGAAGATTTATGGTATTTGCTCTCTCGCTATCCAGAGTTTGTATCCGTTGCCTGCGACATCCCTTTTTTAAAAAGCGAGCACATTAACGCGATAATTGACGCTTATCGCTTGCATCGTATCAGCGTCACTGGCGCTATTCCTCGGGATATGTTACCGGAAAGCATAACGCCAAGTCACTCGTTCGAGTCCAGAGGAAAAGAGCTCGTTTCTTGCGGTATCAATGTGGTCACGAATTCAAAGGATTCGATACCGTTCATATTCGATGACCCGCTGCTTGCTATAAACGTTAATACCGATGCTGATTTGAGAGTGGCAAGAAGCATTAGCACGAAAAGAAAATAATCGCGAAAGAAAGCAAGATAAGTCTGATGATCCCGAAATATTCTTCTAAGAAACATTTCATTGCAATCAAATTCAAAAAACAAAATGAAAGGGAAGCCCCTCTCAATTCCTCCTTCTTCTCTGCCGATAGTATCCCGCGAGTGTGAGCAACCCGACCGAGAACAGTATTATTGTTGAAACTTCGGGCACCGGTGCAACAATTCCGGCAACGGAAGCAGAATCCAAGCCGTCATGAGCCGCATTATAGGTGCCTACTGTGCCGCTCTCCAGGTTATCAACAACGATGTCGTACGGTGTATTGGTGACCGTTGCCCCCGGAGATATAGACCAAATCAGCGCAACTGAGAAATTTCCTTGTGCACCAGTTTTTACCGTCTCATTTTTTGGTGACCCCGTAGAAGGATCTTCAGAAGAATTAATTGTGTCACTCTCATTCACCTGATCAAGCTGTATCCAGATTGTGTAATTCGTGTTCGAATCAAGACCATACCCTTTTACAGATACATTTTCGCCCGGTGCAAATCAATTTTTTTCGTTGCCTGCAGAATCACAGGAAATTATGGTGGCAGCCTTGTACAGATAGATGTCTTGACCCCCCGCCGTGCCAATAACTATCTCGATAAGACCATCGTTGTCCGCATCACCGCTTGTTACTTCTTTCACATCGCCGCCCGCATCATCGTCAACGGTGAACGAACCCCATGAGCTGGTCCCGGTGTTCCACGTATAGATTATTACAGTGTCATTTTGGTCGACCGCAACGATGCGGTTCGTTCCGTCATTGTACACATCACCTATTTTTATGTCAAATATATCGGTCGAAGCCCCACCATGGTAAATTATAGACGACTGCCAAGTTGATCCTGTCCAGTTATACATATCAATGTCGTTATTATCGTCGCAAACGACTATGTTGTTACCGCCATTGTTATCTGCATCACCGACATAAAGATTTAGTAGCTTATTTGTTGTTGAACCAACATTACTGAGAGTCCAGCTTCCGCCGCTATACTCGTGTGTCTTAATTTCTTTGCGATTTGAGATAGAAGTCACCTCGATTGTACCGTTGTTATCGCAATCAGCGACATCTACATTATACACGGGTTTGTGTGGATCATTAAAGTAATAAATCTCTGTTCTGTTCCAAGCAGTTCCATTCCATTCGAACATGACCACTTCTGCAGATTCCGTGCCTGCAACGATCTTGTTGCCACCTTGGTTATCCGCATTACCGAAATGTAAATCCAAAACATCATTCTCCGCACCAGCACCCAACTCATTATCTACTTGTGTGCTCACGACACTGCTTTCCCACGCACTCCCCGTCCAGTTGTAAAGAAGGATAGTGTTATTGCTCAAAGCAGCAGCGATCTTGTTGCGACTCGTGTCATCAACGTCACCAATAACCAGATCGTACACGGTCACCGACCCTAAATTGTCAATCACGGTTAAGCTCCAGACACTTCCGCTCCATTCATGCATTCTGATGTAGCTTCCGTTACCCGATATAATCTTATTATTGCCATCGTTGTTCGCATCGCCGATTTTAGCACATTCTTTGTCTCCTGAGGTAGTGGCGTCAACCGCTACGCGCTTCCACGGGGCATACACGGTTGCGGACACGGTAATAGCGGACAGCAGCAGGAAAATCAGGACTAAAGCAGTTAGAAACCTTAGACTGTTCATCGAACGCGGCGACTTCTTCTTCGCTTTTTGAGACCGCTTCGACATCCACCTATGTGCGCCCATCTACATCGCCTCCCTTATTATTCTTACGTATATGTATGCAACATTATTTTTTTCACTGTAAATCACTTTCGGTTATTCCGCCAATGCCTAAAACCTACCTTACAGGGAAAGTTTATCGATGAGTCGTCAAAATGCGATACCTATTCCCTCCTCTTCACCATCACGCAGACATCGTGCACTACTTTCATGTCGTTTCGGCTGCAGAACTCAATTGCCTTCCTGGATTCTGAGCCCGGTTGCATCCATACCCTTTCTATTCCTAACGCCTTGCATTCCTCAACTACCTTTTCCGTAACCTCCGGCGGAACTACGGTATCAACAACGTCAGGATTTTCGGGCAGTTCGCTGAGCGAATGATAACATCGGTCGCCTAATACTTCGTTAATATTCGGGTTCACGGGGTAAACTACGTAACCAGCCTCTTTCAGGTCTTTGTATACCTGATGCCCGTACTTAATCAGGTTTTCTGAGACGCCGACAACGGCGAAGACGTTCTCTTTCCTCAGGAATTCGTTTACCAGGTTCGTGTTCACTTTACGTACATTTGGTTGAGTTTCAAATAAACATAGGATTATGCTTAATCGCAGATAACATTTTTTGCCGCTGTACTGAGAGCCGTCGCATGGCTCTGTAAAATAAAAAGACACTGATTAACACTGATTAACACTGATTAACACAGATTAACACAGATTAACACAGATGATAAAAATCAACTTTGTTCTTCACCCTAAATAAATCCGCGTAAATCAGTGTAAATCTGTGTCTTAAAGAGGAGGCAGTTATACTTTATATACAACCAGAAAAGGCTTTTATAAACAGAAAAGCTACAGCTACATAGAATCCTGTGCCGTTGCCGTATAGCGGCAGGCAAGCTAGGGCGAGTTAGGCGAGCTAAAAATGAGAATCTGGAAATTTGGGGAGAACGTGGATACCGATCAGATTATACCTGCGGAGTATCTGACGACGGGCGATGCGAAGAAACTTGCAGCTCATGCCTTCGTTAAGGTGCGACCGGAATTTGCGACCGGAGTACAGGCGGGCGACGTAATTGTAGCAGCGGAGAATTTCGGCTGCGGCAGTTCGCGTGAGCATGCGCCACGTGCATTACTCGGTGCGGGCATACGGTGCGTGATTGCAAAGAGCTTTGCACGGATATTTTTCAGGAATTCCATCAATATCGGACTGCCGCTGATCGAGGCGGACGTATTCGGCAGGATAGACGAAGGAGACAAGATAGAAATACTGTTTGACGAGGGCATAATAAAGAATCTTACAAAAAGTGAGGAGTACAAGTTCAAACCACTGCCGGAATTTATGCAGAAGCTATTGGAAAGTGGAGGATTGATTAATTATATAAAACAATCGAGTTTTGTACCTTAAACCCTATACTTGCCTGCAAAAACCCTTCATCGGGCATTCTTTGCATCGCTTCTTCTTGCAATACCTTAGGCTGAGCTTAACGAGTGCCGTCTCAATTCGTGATAGCTTTTCACCCTCATATTCGTGCAGATTTATGTCCACGTTTTCCGCTACGTTTTGCGCTCTGCTCGACACCTCTGGACTTATGTGCCACACACCCCGTAATTCACGTAAGAATATCTGCGTCGTTACCGCACCAATGCCTTTAAATTCCTGCAACTTTCTCTCTAAGTCTTTTGTATCCGACGATTGTTCATAAAGGTTCTCCAGAGAGCCGTATCTATCTTTTAGCGCACCCATTATCTCAAGCAGCTTGGTCGCGGTGGAAAAGTCGTAGCGCACATATCCGCCCTCATCAAAAATCTTTACCAGCTCGTCCCAACCAGCCGTGACGATCTTATCCGGGCTGTCAAGTCCATACCGTTCAAAACAGTTGTACGAGTTCATTGCGATCTTCTCGCTTATTCTCGCACCGAACAGAATAGAAGCTAAAAACCATTTGAACCTGCCTGACGGTTCTTTAAGGTCTATCCCAAGGTCTTCGGAATATAAGGGGAAGTTGTCAATCAGTGCGTCTATTTTATCCATGGTTGTTTGTATCGTTCTAAAGGGTATATTTATCTATCCATAGCTACTTAAATTAGATATAACAACGATTGAGGAGTTACGCAAGTCATGGAAACGGTTGAAAAAGTTAAATGGATGCAATTGCCACGGGACGTTCTGATAGGGCATGATGTTTTACGGGAGATAAGCACGATCTGCAAACATTTGGTGGTGGGTAAACGGGCGATTATCGTTACCGGTATCCACACAAGAAAGATAGCGGGCGAGATGGTGCGTGAGATTTTAGCCGACGCTGGATACGAAGCCAACCTGATAGAAGTAAGCGGTATAAACGGAGAGAACATCGGAAGCGTGAAAAAATTGGCAGCGGAGGGTAAATCGGAGTTCGTGCTCGGCGTCGGCGGCGGGAGTATCATAGATACGGGAAAAATAGCCGCGTTTGGTCTTCACATTCCCTTTATCTCTGTGCCCACCATAGCATCTCACGACGGAATAGCGTCGCCACGAGCATCTATAAAGGATGAGGATAAGGATCAGGGCAGTCCGGTCTCTATCCAGACACATGCACCGCTGGCGGTTGTTGCCGACACAAAGATAATCTGCTCCGCACCGTACCGGTTCACCGCGGCGGGCTGTGGCGATATTATTGCTAACTACACCGCCGTAAGGGATTGGCAGCTTGCACACCGCTTACGGAACGTGGAATACAGCAGTTACGCCGCCGCACTATCTGAAATGACCGCAAACATGATAATGGAGAATGCCCGGGAAATAAGGAAACGGGATGAACAATCAGCGTGGACGGTGGTAAAGGCATTGGTCTCAAGTGGCGTTGCAATAAGCATCGCGGGGTCGTCAGCTCCTGCTTCTGGTTCGGAGCACAAGTTCAGTCATGCACTGGATTTGCTGGCGGAAAGACCCGCTTTACACGGCGAGCAATGCGGTGTTGGCACCATCATGATGACGCATTTGTATGGTGAGAACTGGCAGAGTATCCGGGACGTACTGAAGGAAATCGGCGCTCCAACGACCGCAAAGGAGTTGGGCATAAAAGACGAACAGATAATAGAAGCGCTGACCTACGCGCACAAAATCAATCTTCAACGGTATACTATATTGGGCGATTCCGGACTCACGTATGAAGCTGCGGAAAGGCTTGCCACGGTTACCAACGTGATAGAATGAACGAAAAAGAAAAAGAAAATCATTGACACAGATTAACACAGATGATGAAAATCAACTTTGTTCATTCACCCTAAATAAATCCGCGTAAATCAGTGTTAATTTATATATATAAATGTCTCAAAGAGAAGGCATTTATATACCGTAAAGGGTAAGGAGGAAGAAATGGAAGAAGGACGGTTCGTAACGTTAATCGGTACTAAACTGGCGAAAGAAGGCGACGAGTTCGTCTTTTTAGGGACGTCAAACAAATGCGAAGAGTGCAAGCTAAAAAATACGTGTGCAAACCTTGAGGTGGGCAGGAGGTACCGGATAGAGAAAGTAAGAGATGAAATGAAACATGATTGCTACATCCACGAAGACGGTGTATGCGTGGTGGAAGTAATAGAAGCGACCATAACCGCGGCGATAGAAGCGACGTACACATTCAAAAATTCTCAAATCGTTTTTGAGCCCCCGAATTGTAAAGAATCCGATTGCGAGTTATTCGATTCGTGCCATCCGGCGGGTCTGATAGAGGGCGATAAATGCACTATTTTAGACGTAATCGGCGATGCAGATGCACCTGGTGGATGTAAAAAGGGACAGGTTTTAAAACTGGTGAGTATGCGTAGGGAAGCTAAATAGAGAGGTAAGGGAGAAGCTGGTGTCTGTAGAGAGGTACGTGGAGGCGCGTAAAGCTATTGAAGATTTTGGGTTGACGAATGCTGACGAGGTGCTGGCGTATCTCGGATTTAAAGTGCTGTGGAAAGGGTTGAGTCCAAGTGCGGCTACAATTGCGCTTCAGTAAGTGGTGTATTAAACTCCCCCAAAAAATCGGTAGTGTCCCAATCCGGAATAGTTAACGAAAATAAAAGAATTCGTGCCAAGACCATAGGCTGCCGGTCAATCCCTCCAGCATTGCGGGTGAAGTTCTTCTTTTGAACTCGTTTATGAAATTCCAGTAGAATTGAAACATTTTGATAGTTGGACTGAACATTCCAGTCTCC
>JAUWPM010000035.1 GCA_030611585.1 Methanosarcinales archaeon
GAGGAATTAATAATGATTTTGGACGATGTTATCGTAGAGTACAATGATGCTCCGCATCAAGGATTAAATGGCTTTTCTCCAAACGAGTATGAGCGGAGGCTCATGTGTGGCGCATCAGGTTGATTATAACAAAAATTTAAAAAAAGTTAACGGAAAATTATTGTAACTACTCACCTACACAGCCGGAAGGAATAAACGGCCTCCCGGCAAGCGCATCCTGAATCGCATCGAGCACATGATGCCCGTTCTTCCGCACGGTAGATATATACCCGCGAATACTACAGAACACATCTGCGCCTGCAGCAGTCCGGAAGGTGCCTGAGATCTTCTGTCTCAGTTTCATCATGCGTACGTCCCGTTCAGCCAGATTATTGTCAAACGGCACGTCAAAGTCGTACATAAATGCCAGCACTTCCCGTTTGTGCCCCTCTAACCGATCAAGCAGATTTTTGGGCGGGGATTGTTGAACCCTGCCCCTCTTTCCTGGTTCTTTCGGAGGCGGCGGGTTCCGTTCAAGTCCTTCCGCAATGATCTTATCATAACACACTTCAAACTCCTCGATTTTATCGGAATCGAGCTTATCTGTGTACAGCCGGGCTTGATCCACCTCTTTCTTGATATCAAGCAAGCATTGGCTAATATCTTCTGCCCAGTCCTGTTCGTACTGTTCGTGAACGAATGTGAGGTCTCTCAGGTGGTGGGCGTTGCAAAGGGCATGTATTACGTCAGTGTAATTGAAATAGGGGCTCCAGTGATCGTGCACAGCAACTCCTCCGAATTCTGATAAAATCCCCATCGCGTCCATCGCATCCTTGCCACGCTTCGGATGCACACCATAATACGTTAAATTTGGAGTGCTGGCAACATGCAGCCAGTTCAGCTTACCCTCCACTCGTAAACCCGTTTCATCGAAATTAACTACGTGAGCGTTTATCAACAGCTCTTTAATCGCCTCATTGGCTGGTTTTACGTTCTCTGCACAGGTTGCATTCGCCTGGAGGATGATCGCTTCCGAAGGGCGATGATCGTAAATATCCTCGAAAAAGTCTCCGATGCGTTCCAACGGGACGAACTGGTAGTTGTTCAGGTAGACCGCCATTGCCCTGATGCGACTGCCATATTGCACCGATGCGGTGACGTCTGGTGGAAACGAAGCCATGTTCGTGCGCCCGCAATGGGGACACGTCTTGATCTCTGCCCGATGTTCCGTTATTTCGATTTTTACGGGCGGGATGTCAAAGACCTGCCGTCTTTGGTGATCCTCCGCTTCGACATCTACGAGCGTTGCGCCGCACCGGTCACATTTATCCGCAGCGTGCACTACTATGTAATCTGGTTCTTCCACCAGTTCAAGGGTGTGACCAACATGCCCCTCCTGCCCGCCGTTCTTCTTGTTGCCCGGTTTTCTCTGGCTTTTGGTGCGCGGTGTCTTTTTGAGACCATCGCTGGAAGGGGGCTTGCTGCTGTTTTTGCTGTTCTTGTTCAGCTGATCCTGCAGGGTCTGTAATTCCCAGACGAGGTAATCGAATAGTTGAATGATAGCCTCTTCCCCTTGCCGGTAAGCAGCGCGGATCTCATCGCGGGTAGGTATGCGCATCGTATTCTCCATCCATCAAACGAAATATTTTATTTACAACCATTACGATATGGGATGTACTTTCATTAATAATAAACTTTGCGGTGGGGGGTGAGTAGTTACAAATTATTTACCCTTTATTTTTCTTACCGTTGCGAATGCGAGCACCGCGCTCAATATGCCAATCAGCGCGAACAATCCTATTGGTGTTTGCCATAAATAACTTCCTTGGTTGATAATCTTTAAATACTTTGATTACATGTTTACAATTATGAACATAACGATAAGGGATGTGGATGAGCAGGTATTTAGGAAATTCAAAGCAGAATCAGTTAGAAAGAGGATAAAACTCGGGAATGCGCTTACAAACGCGATGAGAACTTGGCTGGAGAAAGAGCGTGGCAAGAAAAAAGTGAAAAAGCATTTTTTAGACTTGAAACCTTTTGATTGGGGTGAGGGAACAGAAAGCAGCAGTGTTGAGGCGGATGAAATATTGTACGCAAAATGATTTTTATTGATACAAACGTCTTTGTAGCATACTATAACAAAAGGGACACTCACCATGAGAGATCATTGGAATTGATTAAAAGGGCAATGGAGGGTTATTATGGGAAGATTTTCACATCTGATTATGTCTTTGATGAATCGGTAACGGTAACTCTGGTGAGAACAAAAGATATTGAGAAAGCAGTAGCCCTCGGTGAATGTATATTAAATTCTGAGATAGAGTTGCTAAGCGTAGATGAAACGTGCTTTTTTGAGAGTTGGAATTTATTTAAATTTAAGGAGATTGAGATGAGTTTTACGGATTGCACCAATCTTTCACTGATGAAATTATACGGCATTGATAAGGTAATGACCTTTGATATGGGATTTAGGGATAAAGGAGTGGAGGTTGTTTCATAGTTTTTTGCTCTGTTTCACCAACCTTTAACTTATCAGAACCACTTATTTCATCTATGCCATCTATGCACTGGACATACGCAAAGGCGGGCGTGGACATTAAAAAGGAACATGGTGTGGTAAAAGCGATTTCGGGCGTGATAAATCACCAGAAGGATCTACGAGGTTTTTGTGGGCTGTTCGAACTACCGTTTGATCTGCAACATCTCATCGCGATTTCCACCGATGGTGTGGGCTCGAAGGTGCTCATTGCTGCAAGGCTTGACAAATGGGATACCATCGGGATAGACTGCATCGCGATGAACGTAAACGATATTTACTGCGTGGGTGCAACGCCGCTTGCTTTTGTTGATTATCTCGCGATGGAGCGACCGGACGAGCGTATTGCCGTGGAAGTAGGCAAGGGCTTGGAAGCCGGCGCGGAGATTTCTGACATGTATATCGTGAGTGGCGAAACGGCGATACTGCCAGAAGTAGTAAACGATTTAGACCTATCTGGAACCTGTGTCGGCTATGTGAAGCGAGACGAGGTGATCCGGGGCGAGCAGATAGAAGTCGGCGATCTGGTTCTGGGCATGAAGAGTTCGGGAATACACAGCAATGGATTAACACTGGCACGTAAAGTCGTAGAAAACTCAGGATTAAAGTACACCGATCCGTTTCCGCTAAATCCCGGAAAAAGCATTGGTGAAGAGCTGCTCACGCCCACAAGAATCTATACAGAGGTTTTAGAGCTTTTGAATTGCTGTGAAGTGCACGGCTTGGCGCACATCACTGGCAGTGGATTTTTAAAGCTATGTAGAATCTCCGACCTCGGCTTCAATATCTACAACCCGCTCGCGCCAAATGATATATTCACGTTCCTTCAGGAGAAGGGTAACGTCACTGATGAAGAGATGTACAAGACGTTCAATATGGGGATGGGCTTCGCAGTGGTAATTCCAGAGAGCGAGGAGCGTGAAGCAATTCGTGTAACGCGAGGTACAATCGTGGGTGAAGTCGTAGCAAAGGATAAAGGGATAAAAGTGGGTGACGTGAGGGTATTGTAACTGATGAGGATGCAGGATGCAAGAGGAAAATCACAGATCCCAAGCACCAAATTCAAAACTTAACTTGCTTCAATTTGTGCTCATGTTAATGATGATTTTCGGGTTTTGACGATTTCTAACGCTATGTTTCTCCATTAGGGGGCAGGACAATTGTCCCGAAAGAAACTGGATGCGTAGAACTTGTGCAGGTAGAAGAGGACTTGAAAAGGGCGAAAGAAATCGCATCTAAAAAATGAAATATTGGAAAGAAGAAGATAAAGGGGGTCTGGCCCCTTACTTTGGCTGGGAGGGTTGATAAGGGGGGTCTGGCCCCTTATTATTTCAGCTTCTTCATCATTTTACCGATTGGCATCCCTTTCATCATCGGCATCCTACCCCGACCAGAACCCAACTGTTTCATCATCTTCTGCATCAGCCGGTGATATTTTAGCAGTGCGCTAACCTCCGCAGTGCTCGTGCCCGAACCACGCGCTATTCTGCGTAACCTCGAGCCGCCGATGACCTTCGGATCGTTCAGCTCCTCCTCCGTCATCGAATCCATCATCACTCTGAACTGCCCCAATTTATCCTCCGTTATTTGGTACATCTCGTCATTGAGATCCACGCCCAAGCCGCCCAACGGCATCATCTGCATTATCTTTTTAAACGGCCCCATCTTCCGAACCGCTTCTAACTGCTTATACAAATCCTTCAACGTGAATTTACCCTTCAGGATGTCCTTATCCACGTCCTTCTCCTCTAAACTCTCCTCTGCCATCTCGATCAAGGACTTGAGGTCCCCCATACCGAGCAATCGTGAGATGAACCGATCAGATTCGAATTTCTCAATGTCATCCACCTTCTCACCCGTACCGATAAAGGCAATACCGGAATTCGTCTCTGATACCGCAGAGAGTGCCCCGCCACCTTTCGCAGTACCGTCCATCTTCGTTATGATAATGCCCGTAATCCCAACGGCGTCGTCAAAAGCTCGCGCCTGCACCGATGCTTGCTGCCCTATGCTCGCATCCAGCACAAGAAACCGCTGCTCGGGTCTTATCAGCTCCTCTATCTCCCGTATCTCCTCGATCATCTCTTCTTCCAGTGCATGCCGCCCCGCGGTGTCTATGATTCTAATATCGTACTTCTCAAACCCTCTTACGCCTGCCTTTACTATATCCATCACGCTCTTCCCCGCTGGCAGATCGGCACCATCATAAAAGGGAACGCTAATGCTATCGCACAATTGCCGTAGCTGGTCAGATGCCGCCGGTCTGTACACGTCAGCGCAGATAACCGCGGGTTTTAAGCCCTTCTTCTTGAAGTATCGCGCCAGTTTCGCACACGACGATGTCTTCCCCGTGCCGTGCAGCCCGACCATCATTATCTTCTGCGACGCTAAAGGAACCTCAACACCCTTACCTATTATATTCATCAACTCTTCATAAACCACCTTAATCACGTGCTCGCGCGGATTTAACGTTAATTTCTCCTTCAAACTCCGCTCTCGTATGCGATTTGAAAGCTCCTTCACCAGTGCGATCTTCACATCCGCCTGGATCAACGCCCGCTGTATGTCCCGCACTAACTCCTCAACCGTCTGCTTGTCTATCCGCTTCGCCATTGCGATCTTCCGAATCGAATCTTTCAGCGAACTGCTTAACTTCCCTAACATTCTATACTACACCTTAATCTCCTCTTCTATTCTATCCCATTCACTCTTATGAATTATCAACATAATTGCCTATACGTTCATCCCGATTCGTCCTTAAAACTCGGGCTCTCCAGCCACCGTTATCCCCATGTTTATCGTTACCTCTGCTATATCCTCGCAATACCTCGCTATTCGTCCCAGACTCTCCATAATAGAAAGAGCGTGTATCTTGTCGGTAGCGCGCCATTGTTCTGCCAGAATTCGCCCATTTATCTCCTCAACTTCCTCAGACAACTTATTTGCATCCCGTATCGCTTCGTTCGCCTTCACTATATTCATATTTGATAATGAAGCGAGAGTCTTCGTGAAGAGGTTTTCCGTACGAGTGCCAATCTCTTTTATGCTCTTGATCCCCACCGCGGGACTCATCATCATAGAATTCCTTGCTATGCTCTCGACGTGATCACCCATCCGTTCCATGTTCTTCACGATGATCCGGTATCCCAGGCTATCTCGCTGCCTGCTCACCTCTATCTTCTTCGCAAGCTCGGGATCGCTTATCGCCGCCTTGAGCTGCCGAACGATGAGCAAATAAAACCTGTCTATCTCGTTATCTCGCTCTATAACGTCCTTTGCACGGTTCTGGTCGCCTTTCTCAAGCGCCGAAATCGCATCTTCCAACATTGACATTATGATCTCGGACATGCTCTGTATAGCATCGTGAAGCGTAAAATCCTCGTATTTCAAGAAACTTTTGAGCACTATCTCCTTTGACGATTCACCAACAACCTCCATGCCGATCAGCCGCTTCCGCACTTCATCCTTTATCCTCTTTCTCTCCTCCGCTTCAAAGCCGCCCGGCGATAATAGCTTTACGACGTCATAGCCAACGAGGTAATGCGCGATAAGATACCTGAAGTTGCCCTCAAAGCTCTCTTTTTCCGAGAGTACGAGTTCAGCATGTTTTAGCCGCTCTTCTTTATCCCGCAACGGAGTCAAGACGAGCGAGTTATCACTACGCTGAACGAACGAGAGCTCATCTCCCTGCTTTACACCCGCCTCTCGTGCCCATTTTATCGGAAGCGAGATGGTAAAAGTTGAACCACCGGTGAGTTGTATTTTCCTCTTCTCCTCTTTCATCCTCTTCCCTCTTTCTTCATACCTCTATATATATTCGGTAGTATTATATAAAAACAGGAGTGGGGCATTGCATTTTTATAAAATCAATTGTTTACATTTTAATGGGTAAGTATGGAACAAGAGGACTATATCCCAAGATACGAGTATGAGCGGTTAGAGAGCGATTATCGAAGGTTAAGAAGGAAATACGAGGAGACAGAGGCATATAAAGCGGATTTGGAGCGGCTTGTTTCAAAATCGCGGGCGCCGCCATTAGACTGCGGATTCGTGGTCGAGAAACTTAACGACAGTGCTATTGTGAATTTAAATGGCGCTTTAAAAGCTTTACCTTTTGGAACGCTTACTGAGGAAGAGATTGGGAAGCTACAAGAAGGAAAGTACGTTTTCATAGGACGCATCCCGGATAAGAATAGCCCCAGTGGGTTTACCATCGGAATCACGAACGTATACGACCGGACAGTAGATTTAGAGGTTGGAGAGGTAGAGGATCTGAGAAAGGAAGACGATGGAGATGGATGGATAGCGGAAATATCCATCGGGCGGGGTCGTGGCAGGTTATACAAAAGGCTAAAAGAAGAAGAGAAGGAGCGGATAAAAGAGGGGATGAAGGTGGGGCTCCTGCCCGGTACGCTGGATATAAGGGAAAGTTATAAGGCAAAGGAGTACTCTCGCTACGAAGTCACAAAGAGCCCGGAAGTGAGTTTTAACGATATTGGTGGCTTGAAGGGGGTGAAGCAGGACTTGATAAAGAGCATTATTCTCCCGATGGTCAATCCGGATGATTACTCGAAGTATGGCGAAAGTTCACGGAGAATACTGATGTACGGCCCGCCGGGGTGTGGTAAAACGATGTGCGCGAAAGCGTTGGCATCTGCATTACCCAACTGTGAATTTGTAAAGGTGGGCGCCGGAGAGCTGTTCAGCATGTGGCTTGGTGAGTCGGAGAAGAACGTGCGGATGGTGTTCAAGGCTGCGAACGATAGATTAGAGGAAGGAGAGAACGATTATGGCGTAATCTTCTTCGATGAGATAGATGCCTTAGCGCAGGAAAGAGGCATGTATACGGGGTCGTCCGGTGCGCCGGAACGAGTTACGGGACAGTTGCTGGACATTTTAGATGGCTTTTACGCTCTGCATCCGCACCTCACCGTTATAGGCGCAACAAACCGGCTGCATCTTATAGATTCCGCATTCCGATCGAGATTTGACAAGATAATCGAAGTCTCGAAGCCAGATAGAGAAGCGGCATACTCCGTTACGCGCATTTACGCAAAGAAAATTCCTCTCGACCGCTACCTGATAAAGGAGAAAGGCGGAGAGGAAGAAGCACGGGCGTATTTAGTGAAAGAGCTTGTCCACTACATGTACGGCGATGCGTACGTTGATACGGAAATAGGGCGGATAAAGCGAGAGGATGCAATAACCGGGCGGTTCATCGCGCAGATATTTGGTTATGCACGGGATAAAGCGCTGGAGGAGAGGACAATGCTGATGATGGAGAAAGGAGTTATCCGCGACGATGCGCTGAAGAACGTGTGGGACAAGGAAGGATTCTCGGCGATATTGGACGTGGAAAAGAAGGCAGGGGATTTGCTTAAGCGATATAAGCACACGGAAGAGATAGGAGTGAATACGAGGCACTTAAAAGAAGGATTCGATAAGTTCGTGCAGCGAAGAGCGGAAGAGATATTGGTGTCGGGATATGAAGAGGTGCCCGATGAAGATACCGGAATGCATCTCTGATTTAGCTTATAGCTCAGATATGAAAAATGGAAATGAAAGATTTGAGCAGATGGCAAGGGCTCGAGCACGAATTTCGAGTGGGTCTAAGTTCAGAATCGCCGGGGTTGTACCGTTACGCGAGATTTTATCACGTGGACGAAGTAATTCACGCACTTGAGAATTACACGTTCTTTGACGGCTCGAAAGCGATCTGCTCGAAGCTGCGTAAAAGGAACGACGGCTTTTTGAGGAATGGATCGCGGATTTACATCTGCACCGGCGGGCATCTCGAGATCGCAACGCCTGAATGCCGGGACGCGTTCGACGTGCTCAAGTACGACAAGGCAGCAGAGTTGTACATGCAGATAGGCGTGGAGAAAGCTAACGAACGATACCGCGAGAAATTGAAGAAGAGCGGGAAGTCTTTGACCAATATCCAATGCTGGAAAGCGAACGTGGAGATAGACAAGCGGTACAGCAGGGGCACGCACGAGTCGTACACGGTGAAGCGTAAGAATTTCGTGGGCCGAGAGCATTTGCTCATCCCGTTTTTAGTGCTTCGTAAGATATTCTTTGGTGCGGGTGGCTACGTAGCGGATAAAGAAGGGATAAGGTACGTACTATCGCCAAAAGCGATGGTTTCACGGCGGGTTCTTACCGAATCGCCTTCGCAGTGGCCGATTCTATCCACACGGGACGAGCCGTTGAGCACGAGGGACACGTATCGTGTGCACGTTACCTCAGGCGAGGGAGTTCGTTCGGAGGTTACACGGCTGCTCTGCAACGCCATTACGTCGTACGTAATAGACGCGATAGAGTGTGGTAAAATCACGCACGTGGAAGAGATCTGGAATCCACTTCAGACATTCAAAGACATTTCCGCGAATACGGAAGGTGATTGGCGCATAAAGCTGACGAATGGGAGGACGGAATCAGCCATTGACTATCTTATGTGTTACTATTTCGAAGCGATAGAGGAGTTGTTTGAGGAGCGAGAAGTGTCCTACTGGGACAAATACGCTCTGGATACTTTTAAGCGGGTTTGTGCCAAGTTCGATCAGGGATTGATTGAAGATCCTTACGTTTTTCGCCGCATAGAATGGGTAATGAAGTTGTGGACGATAAAGAACGAGATAAACGATTTTGAATACAATTATATCCCGATAGGGAAGTTCGATTACCGGAGCATGTACATGATGGAAGAGCGGATGGAGAAAGACATAGCCGCATCTTTTGATTTCACCAATCTCTGTGATTACGACTTATACGAGTGCGTTGCGGATAAGATCGGAGTGGAACGAATACTAACCGAAGAGGATATAGGAGAAGCGTTACTCTTTCCACCGAAGGATTCACGTGCCGAGTTACGGGTTAGACTTGCATCGGAATTCGAGAATGCGACGTTGAGCTGGAATAAGATAACGATAAACAGGGAGCCAAACGTGAAGATAGACGTGAGCAGACCGAGCAGTGCAGAATATGCGCGGCTGTTCGAGCGTTATCCGGAACTCGCGCGAATGCCGAGTGCGGTAGTGGTGTTTTGCCGAGAGCGGAGCAGAGGAGGAGAAGGAGCACGGCGGGTTCTCGTACGATTGCTCGCAGAGGAGAATGATATAAGGGGCTGGGAGGATGAGATAAGCCGGGAAATACGAGATAGGATCGTCAGAAACCCTTACTTAGATTACCTGTTGTATGCTAATAACAAAACGTTCCGGTTCGATGAACTGGATGGCTGGAATGAGGAAACGATACGGAAGAAGATAGAAGAGATACGTCGGGAAGAGAATAAGGAGTGGGAAGAGTAGCAAAGAACACAAGAAAATAAATTATTGACGCAGATTAACGCTCGTGGGCTCTGCCCATCACGGGCTCCGCCCGTGCCCCCGCAAGCCCAGGAGGGGCTTACCAGCAAGCCCTGAAAGGGCTTAATTGACACGGATGATAATATTGCGGTTTGGCTGTTTAGCGTTTTGGTCATGTGACTGAGCCGCTAACGAGCTAAGCGAGCTAAGCGAGCTAAGCGAGCTAAACCTCTAAACTCGCTTAATCAGTGTAAATCCGTGTCTTAAATAGAAGGACGTTATGCTTTATGTACAATAAAAAAGGAGGGATAAAATGCCAAAAATTCGCTCTTTAAAAAAGTCCGAGCGAGTGCCAGTAGAATTTTGGGAAGACCAAAAATGGACATTCGAGCACTATGCAGAACTTCGCAGGGAATATGCGGATACGTGGGTAGCAATAGTAAATAAGGAAGTAGTAGCATTTGGGGAAAAACGGACAGAAAAAAAAGAGACAAATATACGAAAAGAAATAGGGCGACCGTTCGTCACATTTTTTGTAGAGGGAGAAGAAAGGGGAAGGGATGTAGCGCAGAGGTGCGGTGGTAAAAGAAATGGATATAAATATTTAGGTGATAAAAGCAAAGTTATATCGGTGGAATATAGCATCTCAAATAATAAAATGGGGGATGGTCATGAAAAAGATAATCGCTACTGTTGAAATATGGAAGGAAGGAGGGATGTTCACGGCATATTGCCCAGAGTTGGACGTGGCGAGTTGTGGTCATACATCTGAAGAAGCAAAGAAGAATTTGAGAGCGGTTATAGAGATACAACTGGAAGAAACAGCCAAGCTTGGGACGTTGAACGATTTTTTGGCAGAAGCCGGTTATGCCGTAGAGGATGAGGTGTTGAAAATAGAGAAGAAGATAGTGGGATTTGAAGAGCTATCAATCTCTGTTGGTGCCTTGTGATGAAAATAAAGCCCACGAATTGGCAGACACAGGTAAAAATCTTCGAGAAATACGGCTGTGTCTTCGTTAGACAGAGAGGGGATCATTTGATATTTCACCACGAAAATGCAAAAAGAGCCGTAGTCATTCCAAAATACGATGAAATCCCTGTAACGGTCATACGAAACAACATGAAAACGGTTGGGATGACAAGAGAAGAATATTATACTTAATAAAGGAGATGAGTACGTGTCGAGGATAGGGACAGAGAATAAGATAAGAGGGATAGAGCAGGAATATCCCGTGAGCGCGAAAGCACGCTTAAATCCTTCATTATTGGTTAACGCTGCGATTCAGGGTTTAAAAAGGAGCAGATTTTCAAGAGATGTGACCTGGGACATTATTACGGAGGTATCGCAAGAACTGCACGAATCTAAGATAACGTCTTCATATGGCAATAACGGCTGTCGGATTTATAACGATATGGGGCATCTTGAGATCGCAACGCCGTCTTACAACAATCCGTTTGACGCGGTGGCGTACGATAAAGCATCGGAGATATACGCCTTTGTGGGCGCACGAGAGGCGAGTTTAGCGTTAAAGAAGAAAGTAGTCATCCATAAGAATAACGTTGCCAATTTCTTCACTTCCGCTCCTCCCGGAAGTGGTATGCAGACGGGTAAAGGAGGAAGGATAAAGACCAATACGTACGCCACGCATGGGAATATAATCACAAAACGGGCAGCGTGCAGAGATTGGGGTAATGTAGAAAAAGCGCTCATACCATGGGTCGTTACAAGAATATTATTTGCCGGATCCGGAGACGTCGTTTCCGGAGACGCCATTAGTAAAGAGGGCGTGAAGTTCGTTATTTCGCCACGAGCGATGTTTGTCGTGCAAAAGTCTTCGCTTTCGACGACTACGGGAAGAGGCATCCTGAACACGAGGGATCAGCCCCATGCTGCGCACCAGTATTGGCGACTGCACGATATTCATTACGAGGCGCTTCGTTCCGAATACGCGATCTTCTTGCGTGATATTGCGCAAGCACTGGTGATACGCGCTTTTGAATTGGGGTTTTTGAATGACGCTCCGGAGATAGAAGATCCCGTGCGAACATTCAAGAAACTATCGCTGGATACACGTGAATGCGAGTGGGCGGTAAAATTAAAGAACGGAGAGAGAACCGATGCGGTATCCATTTTACGGTTTTATCTCGATGCGATAGAGAAGATGCAGGATAATGAAGGCGGAGAGGTGGGTAAGTGGGACGAAATAGGACTAAAATGTTTGAATAATCTAATAGAGGACTTAGAAGCTCGGCGTTTGGAAAACTACGTGGATGGTATTGACTGGGTAACGAAATTGGCGTTGCTTGTGAATTACGAGCCAAAAACCGCCTCGGAAGGATTGAGTATCTGCAACCAATATGCATTGCTGGATGACGGTGTGCGACATTACCTCGGTGACGAAAAGGGAGGCATAAAAAGTGATTGTCTGTTTAATCCAAAGGCTTCATTAGCATTCGCACGGAGCAAATTGCCGCACGTGGATTGGTCTTCGCTTCCAGAACGAGTGGGCTATGCGGTGGGTAACGCACCGGAGCAGACGCGGGATTTTTTTAAGGCTGAGTTGTTGAAACGATACGGCTCGCGTGTAAGAAACATTAGCTGGTCAACGATGACGGTTGGCAACGCGAAAATAATGTTGGATGAGCCGTTTATGCTGAATAAGGAAGAGATGAGTGCTGAAATGATGGAGGAGGGTGCGGACTTAGAGGGAATCTTAGCAGCCGCGAAAGGATTGTACCCCGAGAAGGTGATTCTTTAAATACAAACGAGGATAATTATTTAGTAACGGTATTTGCTTGCAAGGTAAAAGGGAGGATGAGATTAACATGAGTGCGGAGGTTTCCGAAGGGAGCATGGAGGGAGAAGAGGAGGAGGTTGAAGAGGAAGAGGAAGCGATAACCGAGGAAGAGATAGAATACGGCGGTGAAGAAAAAGAGAAAGAGATGGCAAGCATCCTGGAGCGGTTGAAGAAGCGCGAGAAGAAGGAGAAAGCCGCCAGCCTTGTAAGTAAATTGAAAGGGAAGAAGAAGGCGAATAAGAAGATAATGCCTTATGAGATTTATGCGACTTCGGGAGAATGAGTTAAGGGACGATTGAGAAGTTCGACTATAGGGATGTATACACGACATAAAGTTCGCATATAACTCTAAACTGGTAGGATATATGACATTAATGTCGCATATGAACGTGTTATGTGCGATCGGTTTTGAGGTGAAAACATGGAATTAGAAAATTTAAGGCTAAAGCAGGCTCATTTCGAGCATATGAGGCAGGATAGGCAAAACCATTATAAGAATCTTGAGAAACTTAGGCAACAATTTATCAAAAAATTTACCATTCCGGTAATAAAGGATATGGATAAAGATGGTTATGTACAAGGAAAGATAATAAATGGAAAACCTGATGAAAATACTTTTTGTTATTGGGTAGAGTGGAAGACAGAAGATCTAGGAAGGATACGGGGAGCAAGGGTTGACAAATTCGGGCTATATGTAGATAAAAAAAGCCAACAATATAAATTCATCAAGAGATTTGGTAATGAAAATAAGGCTTTTGATTTTCTTAAAGGGGAAATAATCAAATTAATCACTTTGGAAGAGATTAAAAAAATCGATCTTTCACCTATGTTTAAAGGGAAGATTTTATTTCTTTATTATCCAAACAAGTTTGTTAATATTTTCGCTGAAAATCATGTTGATTACTTTTTGAAGAAATTGGAAATATACCACGAGAGTAAAAATCCTGATTTGATTGATAAAAGAGAAATTTTGTTAAGATGGAAAAATGAAGATTCTGTAATGAAAAAATGGAATATGTTTGAATTCTCAGATTTCTTGTATAATGAATTGGGGAGACCCCCTAAGAAGGGACAGACACCAGACGAACTTAAAGATTATATCGATTTCGAAGAGGAATATCCTAATCCTGAAAAAGTCAAGCCAGAATTTATAACTCTCGAAATAAATACAGAAAGAATACGACCTTCACCTAAAAAAGGGCAAGGTAAGAGTGGAATGGTTGATTTTGAAAAAGAAAATAAGAGACATAAGAGATTAGGTGAGCAAGGAGAATTGGTTGTTTTTCGGATAGAAAAAGAATTTCTAACTAAAAATAAACGTACGGATTTAGCAAAAAGAGTTAAATTAATATCAAAGGAAGACGTATCTGCTGGTTATGATGTTTTATCTTATGAATTAGATGGAAATAAAAAATCCATCGAGGTTAAATCCACAAGCATGTCTCCTTCAAGTATTGCTAATTTTCTAATAACCATCAATGAGTATGAGAAGGCAAAGGAGATTAAAAATTATTATCTTTACATTGTTTATAATGCCAAATCAGAAAACCCAAAAATCTGGAAAATAAAAAATCCTTTCAAGTATGAAGGAAAGGGATTATATTTAACCCCAATACATTTCCGGGTGATGGTAAATACTAAATGAATCAAAAACGACAGCGTATAACACGGTGTAAAAGACTACGCTACGCTCCGTCCAAATTCTGCTTACGCAGAACTTCTTTTACACCGTTGACGTTATACGGCATAAAACTATGATTTAAAATTGTTAGGGGGCAATAATGAATAATTACAGAATATTTTCAGATACGCCAATGATATCTTCGGAATTATTTGTGGGACGGCAAGCTGAGCTTTCCGTTATTCAGAAGTGGGGAAAGCGTGGCGGCGTTCCACTAATAGTGTTTGGTCCGGCTGGCATTGGAAAAACATCTCTTGTGAAAGTCCCTGTTGGGTAAGGTCTAGCCAACCACCCATACCGAACACTATGACTTTGTCAAGCACTTTTTAAGTACATAGGATGTATTGATCGATAATCTTTGATATACCGGGTATTATTCCGGATTATAGTACAGGCTATCTTAAGC
>JAUWPM010000075.1 GCA_030611585.1 Methanosarcinales archaeon
CTTCAGCATGTTTATTGTTCTGTTTCACCACTTTAAATACTTTGGTAATAAAAACGCGTCTTCTGGTTTATCCTTTATCGTTTGATACACTATGAACGTTTCAGTCCGTTCGACAGCGCCAAACGAATGCATCGCCCTTAAGAACTCAGTCATCTCATCCTTATCCCGAAATAGGAGCTCTAATAAGAAGTCGAAGCGCCCGAAGAGGAGTTGAATCCTTCTTACATTTTCACTATTCCGCAAGAACTCTCGGAGTTCATTTCTCAATTCCTCCTCCGGCTTCGCAATAATCAACACATACGCTTGGAAGGAGAACCCAAGCTTTTCCGCATCTAAGCAGACCGAAAAGCCCTTTACTATACCTTCCTCTGATAGCTTCTTCACTCGTTCAAAAGCTACCTGCCGGCTTATCCCGCACCGTCTACTCAGCTCGGAATACGAAAGCCGCCCGTTATCGAGCAGTGCCCGAAGCACACATTTGTCCTTATTCTTTAGCTTCATTTTTATCAAATGTAAAAATCAAATACCGAAAACCATATAAATAGTTATCTTTTCATTCCTTTTTGTTTGTTTATGGTTGGTTATGATGAAAGCGAAAGAGGAGCAGCGAAGCGGATGGAGGGTGAACGATGGAAGATAAAAGAGTAATGGATATGCTAAAAGTAAGATTGGGGGAGGAAAACCGGCAGAAACTTATGATGATTGACAATCCCGAACTCCATCAATTTATCGCTAAGTATGTTGAGCTTTGCAATCCCGATAAAGTGTTTGTCTGTACGGATTCGCCAGAAGACACTCGGTACGTCAGGCAAGAGGCGATAAGGGCTGGAGAGGAGATGGAACTTGCTTTAAACGGGCATACGGTTCATTTTGACGGCTATTACGATCAGGCACGGGATAAGAAGAATACTAAGTTTCTTCTACCGGAAGGCGTTGATTTGGGTTCCAATATAAACGCGATGGATAGAGGGGCGGGGCTCGACGAAATTCATGAGATTCTAAGAGATATTATGCGAGGGCATCAGTTGTTTGTGCGCTTCTTCTGTTTGGGACCTCTCAACTCTGAGTTCTCAATACTTGCCGTTCAGCTTACCGACTCTGGCTACGTAGCCCATTCGGAGGATCTGTTGTATAGACAGGGCTATGAGGAGTTCGTAAGATTGGGTAAAGCTGCACAGTGCTTTAAGTTCGTGCATTCCGCAGGCGAGCTGGACGAGAGAATGACCTCCAAGAATATCGCTAAACGGAGGGTTTATATTGACCTCGAGGCGGAAACGGTGTATAGCGTGAACACTCAGTACGGGGGCAATACCATCGGACTTAAGAAGTTAGCAATGCGTCCAGCAATAAACAGAGCTTCAAAAGAAGGATGGCTCACCGAGCACATGTTTATCGTGGGTGTACATGGTCCAAATGGCAGGATAACGTATTTTACCGGTGCCTTTCCCTCGCTCTGCGGAAAGACTTCCACTTCCATGATTAAAGGTGAATCTATCGTTGGGGATGACATAGCGTACCTGAAGAATAAAGATGGTGTGACACGTGCAGTCAACCCTGAGAAAGGGATATTTGGAATAATACAGGGCGTAAACTCCAAGGATGACCCTCTTATATGGGGTGCACTCCACAGTCCGGGTGAGATCATATTCTCTAACGTGCTGATTACGGAAGAAAAGGGCGTCTACTGGATTGGTAAGGATGAAGAATCTCCTCAAAAAGGTTACCATCATTCAGGAGATTGGACCCCCGGGAAGAAAGATGAAGAAGGTAACGAGATCTCACTTTCACATCCGAATGCACGGTTTACACTTGACATGAAACTCTTAGAGAACGTGGACCCGGAACTCAATAATCCTGATGGTGTCGCCGTAGGCGGGATAATCTACGGTGGACGAGATTCCGACACGAAAGTGCCGGTAGAGGAGTCCTTTGACTGGGTGCACGGTGTCATTACTATGGGAGCCGCACTGGAGTCTGAAACGACGGCGGCAACGCTGGGCAAAGAAGGTGTGCGGAAAATCAACCCCATGTCAAACCTGGATTTCCTTTCCATACCTATAGGGCGATACGTAGAGAATCATCTGAAGTTTGGCACAAGATTAGAAAATCCGCCTCGTATCTTCTCGGTGAATTACTTCCTGAGAGATTCAGAAGGTAATTTCGTGAATGATAAAACGGATAAAGCAGTCTGGCTTAAATGGATGGAACGGCGTGCACACAGGGACGTTGAAGCAATAAAAACACCTACCGGGCTCATCCCCAAATACGAAGACCTTAAGAAGCTGTTTAGAGCGGTGCTTAATAAAGAGTATTCCGAAGGGGATTACGTTAAACAATTCACGGTGCGAATCGCGGAAAATTTAGCCACGATTGAACGCGTAAAGGCGTTTTACACGACGGAAGTTTCTGACACCCCTCAAGTGGTCTTCAAAGTTTTGGAGGAGCAGCGGCAGCGGCTGATCGCGGTGCGGGAGAAACACGGGAATTACGTATCGCCTTTACAATTTTCTTATCCGGGATAGATATACATACATAAGTTAAGTAGTTCCATTATACTATATCCATCTATCCTATACTTAGTTGGGTATGTATCGTACCGGTATCAACAAAGCAAATGTCGAAACTAGATAACGCAATGAAAAAAGAGGAAGTTTGCATCTTAATACCAACATTAAACGAGGAAGAAACGATCGGTGAGGTTATAAGAGAGTTTAAAGATAATGGATTTGAGAATATTTTTGTGATTGATGGGAATAGCACGGATTCAACGCGGGAAATAGCAAGGCGAGAAGGGGCGAGAGTGGAAGTTCAGCGAGGTAAAGGTAAGGGTATAGCGGTTAGGCAGGCATTTGAACGTATAGAAAAGGACGTAATAGTGCTTATTGACGGTGATGGGACGTATTTACCTTCCGAAGTGGATACGCTACTCAGACCAATAATTGATGGTGAAGCAGACCACGTTATAGGTAACCGGTTTGGTTTTGGCGGCGCGTTCACGCCGAGTCATCGAGTTGGCAACTGGGCATTGAACAGAGCATTTGGACTCTGCTATCGAGTGAAATTGCGAGATATCTTGTCCGGATACCGGGCTCTTACGAAGGATTGCTTGAGAAAGATGATCCTCATGAAAGAAGGATTTGAAATAGAAACCGAGATGGCGGTCGAGTCAGTAAAACGGGGTATAAGAATAAAAGAAGTTCCCATAACCTATAAAAAAAGGATAGGGGTTTCAAAACTAAATTTCATGCGAGATGGATTAAGTATATTTTATACGCTGTACGTATTTGCAAGGCTGTACAACCCCATATTCTTCTTTGGTATCATTGGCCTCCTATTTATCGCTGTGGGAATCATATCCGGCTCTTACGTTGTGATAGAATGGAGTAAAGGGATAACCCACGTTCTTCTCACGGTGTTTACATCATTGATGATAATCGCGGGCGTACAATTTATTATATTTGGTATACTCGGCGATCTGTTGGTAACACTGCAGAAGGATGCGATAGCAGTATTAAAACGAGATAGGGGAAGTGAAAAAGATAGAAGAAGCAATAAGTGACAAGAAAACAGAAAATAAATTATAGACACAGATTAACACAGATGATAATAATCAACACAGTTAAACTAAAATAAATCCGCGTAAATCTGTGTCTTAAAGAGAAGGCAGTTTAATCTTCGCTTCCGATAAGTTTACTCGAAGAGATCTATTTCATCCGCTCCAATAGCATATCTATCTCTGAATCGTATGCCAATAGATATTTCGAGGCTTCCTTTGCTAAACTCAGTTTTGTGTCGCGAGCTATTTCTCCCGCTTTCATGAGTTCTTCACTTATTCCATCGTACCTTGCGGGATTTACGATAACCGCAACGTTCTCAAAGTTCTTTATCCCGTTCCGGAGCATTGCAACACCGCCGATGTCCATACCATCCAGCGGTTTTTTGGATTTGGATGCAAGGTCAGGCTCAGGCGGTATGAGATTTACGACGACGATTCCAATTTCCGCAGTTGCGATTCCCGCATGAATGCGAGGGTGCAAAGTCTTCACCTTCCCTCCGAGCAGCTCTTGATGCCCCGTGAACTCGGAAACTTTCGTTACCGGGATTCCACTCTTCAAAATTGCCTTTGCCGTACCTTCAGTTGCGATTATCTCTATCCCTAGTTCATGCAGAGCTTTCGCGAATTCTACCACCTTATCCTTATTGAATACGCTTATTACCGCTTTCATCAGAGGCTGCTAAGTTACGTAATCCCCAACCCCAGAAATTTGCCTTCTGGAGGAGTTTGTGGTGAAAGAATATCTATGTTTAATCTCGTTACCAATTCCTTGTACCTATCCCGAATGGTGATCTCAGTGGTGCCGGCGACTTTAGCTATCTCCTTCTCCGTTATCTTCTCGCCACTCAACATTGCGGCAATATAAATTGCAGCCGACGCAGTTCCTATTGGCCCCCAGCCCTTCGCCACTCCGGTTCCTTTATCGTCCTTCAGTATCTCTATTGCTCGTTCCCGTATCTCCTCACTTAACCCCAGTTTAGAGCAGAACCGGGGGATGTAAAGTGCGGGGTCCGCAGGTGCAAGTTTTATCTCCAATCTCCGCAAAAGGAAAATATACGCCCTTCGTATCTTTTTTAACGGACTCCTTGACACCACAGCAACTTCTTTTAATGTTCTCGGAACTTCATACCGCCTGCAGGTAACGTACAGCATCGCGGAAACCAATTCCTCTATACTTCGTCCTTTGATTAAACCCTTCTTCATCGCCTTTCGGTACAATACTGAAGTCTCCTCTTTGATATTATTTGGCAGCTTAAGCGCGCACGCCATTCGGTCTATCTCAACAAGCGCAAGTGCAAGCGTTTTATCACTGGAGTCTATACTTATTCCTCGCAATCGTTTCGTTCGAGCAGGCAATCCGGGCATGGGCGTGCCCAGCCCTTTGTCGTGTATTCTATAACTCATAGGCGGGCCGGTCCGTATCCTTTTAGCGGCTTGCTCCTCGTCGTATGAACGCCATTCTGGTCCAAGGTCAACTATATCCTCGACTAACACCACCCCGCAATCCGAACAGTAAAGTTCTGCATGCTTAGAATCTACCACGATATTCTTAGATCCACATTCCGGACATTTCCGGATTCGCTCACTCATTTATTCATTATCACCTCATATCGTAAAAGGAATAAAGTAAAGCACGCTTCTGCTATCGGCACCCAACTCAAAGTCATAGAGCCGGCAGTTGTAATAATCATTCCCCTCCTTTTTAGTCATCCCAAGTATATTCATCCTTTCCAAAATGAGTGTTATAATATTAACATGCATTCATAATATAAAAAGACATAGGAAATCGAAATTGGTGTTGGCAAAAGCGCAAAGTATTCCGCCGCTCCGTTCTGTTACATTCTTTCTATCAATATATCCTTCTGACATAACCGTGCTTTTAGGTATTGAGCCATATTAATTGGAATAAGGAAAGTAGCAAATTCAAAATGAACCTTTATTTTGGGTGGTGAGAAGAATATCGTGAGAACACCGTGCATGGCTGAGGGCATCTCAGATTACGTTTGGACATGGAAGGAATTGTTGATGTTCAAGGTGGGCATGAGATTTAGGGCATTACCCTTTATTCAGCATCCAACCTCCGGTGGGAGGACCTATAATTTACGCCAAAAAGGGATTGATATGCTGAAAGAAGTGAAAGAGCAGAACGATTAGTTTTTATACTTTGAAGCTTTAGTTTTAACAATAAACAACATGGTAGAACGGCTTGGTAGTATCCTGAGCAACGGATTTGACACGTGGAAGAAGAATTTGAATATTTGTCTACCTTTTGTGTTCAGTTTGGTACTAACCTCCTTAGTGGCACTTATACTCATCGGTGGTGCCCTGGTGGTGGCAATAGGTCCGTCGTTGCCTTCATTGATGCCCCACCTTGCCAACCCAGACGAGATCCCGCCAGAGGTTATTCAACCGCTTTATCCACTGTTCCTTCAAAATATGGGCTTACTTCTCGCGGCAGTCATCATCACGATAATTTTAGTGCTGCTGATAACCGCGTTTTTCACCGCGGGTGCAATTGGCATGGCGAAAGAGGCGACGGAAACGGGCAGCACAAGCCTCTCGGACATGATGGATCACGGAAGACGAAAATTCGTGAGTCTGCTCTTCGCTAACATCATCGTTGGTTTAATCGCGCTTGCAGGTTTGGTGTTCTTAATCCCCGGCGTGTTATATCTGCTTCCAACCATAAACACATCACAAGCATCACTCGACGTAACGAATATGGCGGCATTCGCACTGCTCTTTTTAGGATTCGTGATAATGCTCCTCTATATGCTCATTGTAAGCATTATGTTCGCACTTCCACCGTATGCGGTTGTTATAGGCGACCTTAGAGCGTTAGACGGTGTTAAAAAGGGGTTTAAATTTTTCATGGCACATAAAGTAGATGTCTTTTTGCTCTGGCTCGTCGTAGTTGTGATAGCCGTGGCTGCGAGTATTATCCTCAGTAATATTCCTTATATTGGACAACAGATAAGCATGGCGGTATCTGTTATTGTTATTCAACCCTTGAGCGTTACATGGTGGAGCAGATTGTACCTGAGCGGGATAGAGATAGAGCCTACTGAATTTTAAGCCTATTTATTGCTCTTTTATATACTGAGTGCTTGTAATTTCATTATAAAGGAATCGGTGTAAAAGAAGTTCTGCGTAAGCAGTTTTTGGACGGATCGAAACATAGTCTTTTATTGTTTATCTTTCCATCGCAGCGGCTTATCTATGACACAATACGCAGAAGTCCTGCCTCTACCGCTTAGTTTAAGCCTTACCGCTCTATGTGCACCACTGCCTTTTGCCACAATTTGCTCATATTTCCGTGCCTGACAGGTTATTACTTCACCATCTATTGCATCACCTTTATTTCTACATACCGGCATAGAAACCCCCTATTCTACTTTACCCTCTTTTATTAACTGCTCAACGATTTCGTGAACCATCTTAAGGTCTAGTCCTAAATCATTAGACACCTCATACATATATGCGGTTTTATGAGTTTTCAAATAATCCTCTATCTTATTTTTTGCTTCGGAATATGAAATATCCTTTAACACTACTATCGTTTCCACAATCTCTCATGATTCACTCCTTTTAATCTCTTCGAGTTCCGTTCTTAATTTGAATATCTCGTGAACGAGTGCGTATAATATCTTGCCCATTTTCTCTTCACCCACTGATGCGAGTTCTCCTGGATGCTTTCTCAAGATCTCTTCAAAAGTAAGCACTTCTTGCATTGTTATCTCCACTTAAATTTAACACCGCTTTCATATTTAAACTTTTACAATCGCCACCCCCCCTCTTCAAGTATCTTCATCGTTTCTATATCATAATATCGTTCGCCGCAACTCTTACAGACCTTCTCCTTAACAGACAGAATGACTATATCCGCTTCAACTTTAAGAAGGAAGGTATAAGAGGGCGAAAGAAAGGAAAGATGAGCTAAGGGGATTTACGAACATTTAATAGCTTACGTCGTAGTGAATATAATGCTCGTCATTATCAACCTCGCTACCTGCCCTGATACGCTATGGTTCTACGGGATAACCCTTTTCTGGATATTGGGTACATTCAGTAGCTTGAATTAGATCTGCTGTATCTCCTCTCCAGTAGCTACCCTCACCCCAGCCTCGCTCAGCACGCGCGTAGCTCTTTTTACGTCATCCACCCGGAGTATCAACATTGCCCGCTCAGCTTTTGCAGTTACAAAGGCGTATGCATAATCCACGTTTATCTCGTTCATACCCAGAGTGTTAGCGATCTCGTAAAGCCCGCCGGGACTATCCTCTATCTCCACAGCAAGAACTTCCGTCTCCGAGACAGTGAAGCCCTCATCACTGAGCACTTTATAGCCCTTCTCAGTATCATCAACTACCATCCGGACAATGCCGAAGTCGCCTGCTTCTGCAATTGTCAATGCGCGTATGTTCACACCCGCATCTCCTAACGCCTTTGCCA
>JAUWPM010000049.1 GCA_030611585.1 Methanosarcinales archaeon
TAATTTTTTAGGATGCGTTTTCGCAATTCGTGCTGTATCTAACTATAAAGTGCTGAGGTGGTGAGAAGAAGAATTGACCTTTATCTATGTGCAGGGAATATTATCTGTTGGTCGTTTGGTAATTGTTGGACAGCCTCTATACAATGAAAAAGGGTTGGAATTTCACTGAAGTATTATCTAATACTAAGCGTTATTGATCTCCTGAAGAGGGAGTGAAGAGGTAGACAATGGTTCGCGTTGGTGTTCACGTTTCAATTGCAGGATCAATAGATAGGGCAGTGGATCGAGCGCAAGAGAAGGGTTGTGATACGTTCCAGATATTCACGAGGAACCCCCGTGGCTGGAAGATCAAAGAACTTACTGAGACTGACGCCATAAGATTCATCGCTAAAGTTAAGCATTCCGGGATATTTCCTTCGGTAGACCACATGCCGTACCTCCCGAATCTCGCCGCACCAACCGATGAAGTTTATGAAAAATCGGTAGCCGCTCTTACTGAAGAATTGAAACGGTGCAACGCACTGCAGATTCCTTACCTTGTCACACATCTTGGCAGTCATCGAGGATCTGGTAAAGAAGCGGGGCTGCGGAGGATAGGGGATGCGATCAACACCGCATTCAGTGAAGTAGCTACGGATAATGAAGTGATGCTGCTGCTGGAGAATACCGCGGGTACAAAGAACAGCATGGGGGGCACGTTTGAGGATATACGACACATCATGGATCGTATTGAGCATAAGGAACGGATTGGAATCTGCTTTGACACCTGCCATGCCTTTGTTGCGGGCTACGAATTGCAGACTGAAAAAGGACTGAACGCCACGATGCAACATTTTGATGAGTTTATAGGTCTTGAACATCTGAAGCTCATCCATCTCAATGATGCCAAGGCTGATCTGGACTCGCGATTGGATCGTCATGAGCATATCGGGCTGGGACATATTGGCGAGGCAGGTTTTCGCGTGATTCTTCACGATGCACGAATCAGAGATCTGCCAATGATTCTCGAAACGCCGGTTGACGACCGAAGAGACGATAGAGGTAATCTCCGGAAGGTAAGAGAACTTGCCGCTCAGCACTCAGGAATGTCAGGAAAATTACGAAAAGTTCCCCGATCTATTTCGTAAAGAAAAGCTAAAGTAAATACGTTAAATACATAACAGGAGGGTATTATTGTGAAGGAATATCTGCTTGGGAATGCTGCGATTGCAAGAGGCATCCTCGAGGCGGGAGCGGGTGTCGTTACGGGCTATCCCGGTACTCCGGCGTCCGAGATCGTGGAGACCGTGGTGCCTTTCGCCCAGAAGTGCAATCTTCATGTGGAGTGGGCGGTTAACGAGAAGACCGCTCTGGAAGTCGCCATCGGAGCTTCGTGGACGGGGACGAGGGCTGTTGCAGTAATGAAACACGTAGGCCTGAACGTTGCCGCGGATCCGTTTATGACGCTGGCGTACACCGGTGTGAAAGGCGGGCTTGTGGTGATTGTCTCCGACGACCCATTCTGCCACTCATCCCAGAACGAGCAGGATACGCGTAGGTACGCCCAGTTTGCCGGCATCCCCTGCCTGGACCCTGCGGATCCGCAGGAGGCGAAAGATATGTGTATCTATGCCTTTGAACTCTCTGAGGAGCTGGAGTTACCCGTCCTTCTTAGACCCACTACTCGAGTCTCACACGCCAGAGCAGATGTGGAAGTAGGGGGGATAAAGAAATGGAACTCGACCCCTGAGTTCGTAAAGGACCCGACCAGATGGGTTATGCTCCCAGCACACGCCCGACCGCGCCATACAGAGCTGCTCAAGAAACAGGATGCGATCAAAGCAGCCCTGACTGATTTGCCCTGGAACCGACACGTGCTTCGAGGAGACGTGGGCGTTATTACCTCCGGGATAGCGGGTCTGTACGCCGAAGAGGCGATAAAGCAGTTGGAGGCGGATATTTCCATTCTACGGATCGGCACGTTCCCACCACCAGATGATCTGTGTTCCGAGTTCCTCCGGCACGTCACTAAAGTGATGGTGATCGAGGAGCTGGAGCCGGTACTGGAAGAATATGTAGAGAGATCAGCAATGGAAAACAATCCTGATCTGAAGATCCTTGGCAAGAGAACGGGTCACATCCCGCGTGAGGGTGAGCTGGATCCCCGTATGGTCAGAAACGCAATTGCAGAAATGACAGGTAGCCCGTTAGAGGAAGCTCCGGCTTTGAGGGACGCGGAAGAGATCCTGCCGTCCAGACCGCCGGCACTCTGTCCGGGATGCAGCCACAGGGCAACCTACTATGCCATGATGAAGGCTTTCGGAAAGGATGCGATCTTCCCAAGTGATATTGGCTGTTATACGTTAGCCGTTCGGATGGAGACCATTGATACGTGCCTCTGTATGGGCGCGAGCATAACCGTCGGCAGTGGGATCAGATTTGGCGGTGAGGAGCGAGATATATGTTGCAGCATTGGCGATTCGACGTTCCTTCATACCGGACTGCCCGGGTTGCTCAATGCCGCTTACAACAAGGCAAGAATAACCGTCGCTATACTGGATAATTCCACCACTGCAATGACTGGACATCAGCCTCACCCGGGAACCGGCTTCACCGTAACCGGCGAGCAGACAAAGGCAGTATCGCTTGAAACTGTTGCCAATGCACTGGGGGCAGACTTCGTCGAGACTGTGGATCCATACGATATCGAGGCGACAATTGAGACCTTCAAGCGTGCGAAGGAATGTCCGGGTCTCTCGGTAGTCATTGCGAAGCAAGCCTGCGTGATTAGCGCGCTAAGAGCTGGCGTACGGCGACGACCGTTCGTGGTGAACAGCGAGAACTGCAACGGCTGCAAGAAGTGTGTTAAGTTTGGCTGCCCGGCAATCGAGTTTGACGGTGAAACCGCTCGAATCAACCCGCTATGCACCGGATGCGGGGTATGCGCTCAGATATGTGAAAATAACGCTATTGAGGTGGTGGTTGATTGAATGAAGACGACAGAGTGTGACATCGTTGTGGTCGGCGTTGGCGGTCAGGGAGTGATCCTGATCTCAAACGTAATCGGAAAGGCGGCACTTAAGGCTGGACTGCCTGTAAGAGGTGCGGAGACGCACGGGATGGCTCAGCGTGGTGGGAGCGTGATGAACCACATCCGACTGGGGTGCGAGTTCGGGCCGTTAGTGCCAGCCGGAAGCGCGGACATCATGTTAGCACTCGAACCTGCTGAGGCTTTGCGCTACGGTCATTACCTGTCACGGGATGGTGTCGCGCTTGTTAATACCTACCCGGTTCTTCCGACTACGGTGACCACGGGTAAATCGAAGTATCCCCCGCTGGATGAGATTCTCGCACCGCTACGAAAGATCTGCCGGACGGTGAAAACGCTCGATGCAACCAAGCTGGCAGCCACTGCGGGTAATCCGCAGACGATGAACGTCGTGATGCTGGGTGCGCTCTCTAAGTACATTCCACTACGGGAAGAGATACTCATCGAGTCGCTCGGCGAATCAATAAAAGCGAAGTATCTGGAGGTTAACAGACGCGCCTTTGAACTCGGGAAGCGCGAAATAGAAGTTTAAACCTTCAGATTATTAGGTCTTATTCATATCTTACTTCCATGCCACCAATTTTATTCAATCTGAAGAAGGAAACAAATCGCTTAATTGAATCGCTATCTGATTCAACCTTCTTACTCAGTTTCTTATATCTCCGTAGAAGATTTTCTTTTAAGTCACCGGGGAAAACAAAAGATACGCCGGAAGTCATGTTGAAATCTTTAAACGGAACGAGCCTAATAAACAATAACAATCCAATAATAGCGGTTTTACTGAAGGCAATGTCTATTAACTTTATGTTGTCTTTTTTGTTCAAAATGTCATTCAAGAGCAATGTATTTTCTGCTTCTGAGATAGAAGTAACTTTGAATAGAGAAGTATATGACGAGAGTAAAGCATCCAATATGTCTTTCTCTATCTTATCTTGCCAGCCTATCTTCTCCCGATAAATCTCGATGGTTTTCTTATTATTCACCCGATAATCGTTAAGAGCAAAATCCATCAAAACGTTTGTTTCATCCTCGCTATCAAATATCAGGGTATCGCCACGAACAATACCAAGTAACCTTGCCGATTTCATCAATACGCCGGGGTCAAGACAGGAATCCATTATTTTATGATTTAGTTCCATGCTGATCTGCCTATATGTCCCATATTTTTCGATAATGGTCATAGTAATTTTCGCCTCATAAATGTTTCGTCTAAGAATGAACACTAACTTCTCCTTCCTCAATCATCTTCCCATCCTTTTAAACTAAACCCCCGACACTAACGTAGCAATACCCACCGCACCGGCGTACTGCGAATTCGGCGGCACGATAATCTCCACGCCAAGCATATCCTCAAATTCTCGCTTCACGCCTTCTATCAACGATACGCCACCAACGAAGATAACCGGCGGTCTCACTTCCATCTCCTGTATCATCGTCTCATAGACCTGCTCAGCCACAGAGCGACACGCAGCCGCCGCTACGTCCTCTCGCTTTACGCCAGAGGCAAGCGCAACGACGAGACTCTGTATCCCGAATACCATGCAGTAGCTCTGCAACTCAAACCGCTCCTCAGCCTTCGTCTTCGACTGCATCGCAAGCTGCCCCAACTTCGAGATGTCCACGTCCAATCGTCGCACCGCCACTTCTAAGAACCGCCCGGACGACCCGCCGCAGATACCGCCCAGACTAAAGCTCGTTGCGATTCCGTCGCGCATGAGAATCAGCTTGTTGTTCATTCCCCCGATGTCTATCACGGTTGCATCGCCTTTGTGTCGTTTAGAAAGCAGCGCTGCGCCTTTTGAGACTACGCTTACCTCCTCTAAATTGAGGTCCGCTTTCACGTGCTCGCTGACGAGCTCACGACCGTGCCCGGTTACGCCAATCGCATCCACCTGCTCTACTGTGATTCCCGCCTCCTTCAACGCCCGTTCCATCGCCTCGTCTACGCTCTTTATCGGGTCGGTCGTTGGCAGCCAGCCCTTCCCTATTAGCTCGTTATCCTTCATCACCACTACTTTCGTAGTCGAGGAGCCGGAGTCAATGCCGATCGTGACGCCTTCTTGCTTCTCCCGCATCAAGAGCGACTTCCTTGCTATTAACGTCTTCAGCGCCTCCAACCGTGAGTAAAGCTCGATCTCCTTCGGCTTCTCCACGTTTGAATACACGATGATCGGCATGTCCGTCCGCTCGTGGAGGAAACGCCGTACCGTGTCTTTTACAATCGTACCTTCCGAGCATTTGAAGCAGGTGAGAAGTATCGCACCCTTTATCGTCGGATCATCCAGCATGGACACCGCCTGTGCCATCATCAGATTCAAACCGGGGCTTTCTACCGCGAATCCCATCTCTCTACATGCAGACTCTACCCCTGACAATTCCATCTCCGGATAAACCAGCTCAATACCTAATCGCTCGGCTATGTCGTTCAATAACCATTGAATCCCACTGTATTCCGTACCACACGAGATCTGCGCAACTCTCACCGACGTCATTTTTATCTCACGCTTCTTTTGATTTATAATTGCTCTAAAAACTTCGTTACCTCAGAGACCATCTCTTCCATCTGCTCCCCGCCCTCGTACTTCACTTCTAATGTCGGTATCCCCTGCTTTCTTATCAGAAACTTAAAGAATTCGTCCGCGACGGCACAGCCCATGCAGCCAAAGGTGGGTGGCGCATCAGTTAATATTATCGCCGCTTCGGATTTCTCCAACATCGGTGTAAGCAGTCCTATTCGCCCTTTTAGTCCCGCAGGCTCTTCCACTGACACATATCTCAGTGCCCTTTTCAAGTCCTCCTCCGTGATATTCATTGGTGGTGCGTCTATCTCCGCATCTCGCACATGCTCGCCAACCTCCCGCATCAATACCACCGGCTCATGCCCGCCCCTTTCCACCAAATCAGCCAATATCAAACTGTTTGGCGGATACACCAACACTTTCATTTTATATCCTCTTCCCGTTATCTGCTCCTCATCTCTAACATTACGTTATACTCCATCAAATTACTTTAATTAATCATTATTATAACTTGGTGGTTCCTCTTGGTCTGTCCTCAACGCCGTTACTCGTGATGAAGAACGTGCATGACGTGTCTTCAGGCATAGACCGGTGCTTCTTTAACGTAGCTCGTCTCTTGCCACTCCCTTCCGCCGCTTTCTCAAGCTGCACGATTACCTTGGAGAGGTGTTCGAGAGCGTATCCACCAGAAGGTCGTAAATTCCCAGTCTCAACATCCATGTACACCTGATTCGTTATTATAACCGCGAGGTCGTACCCCCGTGCGAGTTCCAGAAGGTGCATTATCTGGTTCGCCAATACCCGCCTCAAATATATGCTTCTCTCATCGTCCAGCTCTAACCGGTAGAAAAGAGTGGCTGAGTCCAGGATAATAAGTGCAACTCCGTTTTTACCTTCCTTTTCCTTTATTACCGTCTCAATCTCGTTTATGCACGACGTTTGCTGCTCGAAACTCTGTGGCTCGTAGATTATAATCCGTCGTGCTATGCTTTTTACTTCTGCATCTTCACCCGTGCTCGAACTGGCTATTTGAGAGAATCTTTCTGGCGAAAAGCCCTCACTGTCAATAAAAACTATTGTCTTTCCTTTCCTCGCACATTCTATCGCCACCTGAAGGCAGATATTGGTCTTTCCACTGCCCGCCTCACCGTACAACTGTGTAACGGTGCCAGATTCGAAGCCGCCACCTAACAGCTCGTCTATGCTCTTACATCCGGCGCTATATTTCGTGGGAAGTTGCATTGAAACCTTTCTTTTAAAAAAAGCGTTACCAAAGAAAAACTTTTTCTAAAAGGGTTGAATTATGAATATCGCAAACAAAAGGCATAATACGCCTACTACGTCCGTTAAGCTGGTTATCAGTGGTATCGTATCGTTATCGGGATCCATGCCAAATTTAAAAGATAAAATCGCAATGTAGTAGGAAGCGAGATTGAGAAACGTTGTACATAAAATACCGCCTAAAAGTGAGATCATGAGCATTTTACCTACATCTAACGTGGGGATTCCAAGATAGATGCTCGCGATGTATGATAGTAGACCAACGAATAAGAATAAGAATACGGAAAAGATGTATATCACGGCGAAATTCGCAGAGACCAGTTTATCGGGAAAGGGCTTCGGCTCTACCGTGCCAATGTGAAGCATGGAGGAGAGACGAGCACTTAATATGCCGCCTAAGGCATTGCTTTCCCCCAAAAAGGGAGGGATGAGTACTAAAATGGCTGGCAGAGCGATTAAACTATCCAACTTCATATTCAGTGAAACTCCCGCGATAGTGCCAAGTACACCGCAGATGAAGAGCATGGGTATGCTTTCTACGAGAATACGCCGTACCGCTGCGTCGTTTGACTTCAGACCTTTTATGGCACAGAAAAACGCTGTAACGATAAATAACAGGGACAACAGGGTGACTGGAGATGACAAACTTCCGAAGACCCACTGGTTACTGAACACCTCCAGCTTTAGCAATAAAAGAGCAGCAACGAGCAATGACGGTATGGTTATCATGTCGCCGGCGGAGGTTATTATCGGCGAGGACATATTATCCAAGTCCCAGTTCCTGCGGTAACCAATAATGGAGATAAGAAGTGCGATAACGAGCAGAATGATTCCGGAGATCAATCCGCCAACTACCGAGATGAGAATGAATCCGTGAAGAGAGAGATACTCGATATTCGACATTCCAAACGCGTGTGCTGCGATTTTCGCTAAGAAGCCGAGGATAACGGAAAGAATGAGCGTTAGCGACAAGGATGCAGATGCGTTTTGGTGCAGTACGCCGCCTTGTTTCAGAGTTGTGGAGAAAAGACCGAGGTGCATGGACGTTCCCAATCGCGAGACGAGCGCACTGTAAATATTACCTCGCATGGCAATTGCAGGTGGAATAAGGATCATAAGACCGGGAAGCGCTTGTAGCATGCCGGTCATAAAACTCAATCCAATTCCCGCCAAAAGACCGGTGAAAGAACAGAATAATAGTGAGAAGGGTGCTTGCCTAAACAAATCTGAGAAGTTGTGAAAAAAGGAAGAGACACGACTGAGAGGAGCACTCAAGGCTTTCGTTCGCAATTCCCGCATTCGCGTTCGCATTCTCATACTTCCCCCTATACCTACCTCTACCCCCACTCTTATGCCAGAAAGCCTCTCCTTTACCCTTACTCATGCCGATACGCGGGCTTTCTATTCTTATTACGCACAAGCCAGAGCTATCCGGAGGCTTTTGTTCTACTTCGCTTTCGTTATCTTTTTCTTGCATGGACATCATGCTCTTTTCTTACTTTATCTACCTCTTTCTTTATGATAAGAATATAAAACAATAAAATGCCGTCGAGTGAAGCGAAACTGGAAGAGATACGGAAGAGGATAGATGAAATAGACGATGCCATTGCAGATTTACTTTCAAAGAGGATGTACTATGCGAACGAGACAAGGAATGAGAAACTACGACTGAAAGTGCCTATCATTGACGAGCAGCGCCAGAGTGAGGTGTTAGAGAAGTGGCGTGAACGGGCGAGGAGGATCGGAGGAAGCAGCGAGTACGATCTGCTAAGCGAGGAGCTGATGGAGAGGATGGCAAAACTTATAATTGAATACACGGTTAAAAAAGAGATGGAAGGGCAGCAGTAGAAAATGGAAGTTGTGGTTAGTACGGCGAAAGGATTAACAATAAAATTGAGGAATTTTAGACAGTCTGATATCAGAAGAGTGATGGAAATAGAGGCGGAATCATTCTTAGATGGTGATGCGATATTGTATTTAGAATTATATGATGAATGGCCGGAGGGTTTCTTAGTCGCCGAGAACGGAGGTACGGTAATAGGTTTCGTAGTTCTTGTATTAACGCCGGAGGGTGACGGTCGCGTATTTGCAATTGCCGTTGATTCGCGGTATATAGGGCGAGGCGTTGGAAGGACGTTATTAAAAGCTGCTTTTAACACACTGCGAAAGAGGAAGATAGGGTTTGTGCGGTTAGAGGTGCGAGTGGGCAATCAGGTAGCACAGAGGTTATACAGGAGTATGGGCTTTATGGAGATCGGGTACATTCCGTTCTATTACATGGATGGCGAAGGCGCGATAATGATGAGAAAAGTCATGTAACAAACTTTCTTTTAAAAAGAAAGTTTGATCAAAGAAATTTATTCTTGATCGTCAATAACTAAGAGTTCTCCGTCCAATTTTATCTGAAATGATCTTTTATAGTTGCCCGTCTCAAGCTGCTCTTTGATGGAATCGGCGATTTTCATTTAAGACTTTATCTAACACCTTCTGCAGAAGAAACTTAGACGCCCCTGTTACCTCTCCGTTTCCAAAGCCGTTTGCAGTTCCTCTTCATACCTGTATGAAATCTCCAGTGCTCTTAACCCTGCCGGCGTTATCTTATACCCCACAACTTCCCTCTCCCGTTTCGTTTTTGCTATTATCCTCTCCAACGCTCCAGCATCAACAAGCTCCTTTAATCGGGTCGAAATAGTATTGGGCGAAAATACCTTCCCTGTTCGAGAATTGACTAACTCCCGGAAGTCCGTAAAATGCTTTGGCTCATCATCCTTCGCAACTTCAAGTATCTCTAACGATCCTTCGCTTAGTATCATATTTAGCAGCTCGAATCCTTTTCTGTCACCCACCATAAACATCCCTTGATGTTAGTTGGGTGGTTTTATTATAAGGGATTATAGTTCATTATTTTATACTTGAGTATAAAGTAATATACTACTGTTTTGGGCGAGTCCTATGAAAGGTAAAAAGAGAAAGGTTGTGTTTGCTCTTGCAATCTTAGGGTTATTTTTAAGCAGTTTTATTTTGATAGGAGATGCCTCCTCCTATTTTGTGGGTAGTAAGGAATCGGGGGTTTATCACTATCCCGGGTGTCGTTATGTTGATAGAATCAAATCCGCGAATTTGATTTATTTCGATACACCGGAAGATGCGATTGCCGCGGGTTACCATCCTTGTAAAGTTTGTAAACCTCCGATATCGTCAATAATAACACCTACGCCCACACCCACGTCATCTCAAACTCCCTCTCCTGTGAAAACCCCGGTCAGCTCCTATGTGTGGAAGGGCTCTTTAAACACATCCAAATTTGGAGAATCCGGCATAATTAGCAGAGTAATTGATGGCGATACGATAGAAGTAGAAGGAATTGGAAGAATAAGGTTTGCTGATGTAAACACGCCTGAGATAGAAACCGAAGAAGGAAAAGAAGCGAAAGAATATGTGAAGGAGCTTTGTTATCAGAAGAAGGTTTACCTTGACGTAGATGACCTTTACATCACAGGCAAGTATGGAAGGATCGTTGCAGTGGTTTATATTCCTTACAATGAAACGCATTATGTGAATCTTAACCAGTTGCTTTTGAAAGAAGGCTATGCAGAAGCAAGGGATTATCCTAATGAATTTAACCCTGATGATTGGATAGGTCCCCTAAAATATGTAGCTATACTGCCTCCGCCGGTTTATCCAACTCTCCCACCAATGTCCGGCTTTGAATTTTTATTCGCTATCATTGGGATATTAGCCACGATATACTTGATTAAACGAAAGGGATAGGGTACGGGAGATACTCCATCTTCAGCATTCTAACCAGTTCCTGCAATCCTGTAATTTAGTGATGGTTACTTTGTTAAAGAGTTCAGCATACTCCTCCGCTTTCTTCCACTCGATCCCTTTAAGAATTTCAGCGTCAAAACGCTCTTCTTCAAAGTCTATTGACAGCCCCTGACGTTGTTTAAAGTATAAAAAATCAACCAGCGCCTTTTCCTCGTCTGCAATCAAGATCTTGTAGCCTTCGTAAACTACAATCCGATAACCAGTAAATGCCCTTTTCCGGCAACTGCGATACATAAATACGCCGTGCCTATTCTTAAATTCTCTGCTGGGCTTGGTTGTAACCGAGGTAACCTGCGCTGCAATTTCAGGAATTATATTGTAGAGAGATAGTGCGGTTTCCAGTGATACGTACGAAGGAGTATAGAGTCTATTAGCGATATAAAAATCTGGTATCTCGGATTCCAAAATGGGTTCTACACAGGCATACAGGTCTCTTTTAAGTCGCTCCATATACCCCTTTTTCAGCCAGTTGGTCAGGTTATTCTTTAGTGTAGCAACATTAGCATCCGGGAACATATTCTTAATATCCCTGAGTGAGAATATACTCACTTTATTCCTTCTCAGTGTCGAAAGAAGCTCCACATATCTCATTTCACTTAATCATAGTTATTTATGATTTGCGGGAATAAATATTAAATCGAAAACAAATTTGGATATGTAGACATTCACGAATTTTATCCATTCAAACCTTCTTGCCCACCACGGTGAGAAAAACCGGACCGCGTATATCTATCTTCTTCTTTGCCGAAGTGATATAACGCATCGCCACGTCGTCTATCTTTATATTTATATCCGCACCGCTTCTTACGATTTTTACCTTTACTTCAACGTCTTCTTTGTCTATTGCTCCTGTTTTAGCGGATTCCTCAATTGTATAAGCGGCAAGAGCGGCAAAAGCATCTAAGAACCGTATGTTTGTTGGCACGCCCTCTTCAAACGCCTTCTCCCATTTCTTGCTCTTCGGTAGCCCCAGAATAGAGCCATCCTGCACAACTATCTCATTCAGGCAAGCAGGACCGCACAAACGCGTGTTCTCCTCTGGCTCCGTCACCTGAACTTCAATATCCCTACCGAACAAATTTCCTCGGTATGCAAGGAACACGCACGGTGATTCCGCATTGCCGTTAGCCTCACAGACGCGTACAATGTCCTTCGCGATCTCCTCTCCTTCCGGCGTGCTTAGTGTCTTTTCCAGGCTTACCATCCTGGCTAATTCCATATCGCTCAATTCTAAGGGTGCATAAAATTGCGGGAATACCAATGCTCTCACGTCATCCGCCCCGTGCACGATCATCGCTAATCGTTCCACACCCAGCCCCAGGTTCATTACGGGATACGGAATGTCGTACTGCGCCAATGCCGTGGGAGAATAAATACCAAAAGTAGCCAATTCTACCCAGCCAATGTGCGGATGATCGCAGAAGACTTCTGTTTGCGTGTCCGGCATGTAATATTTCGAGCGTTTCTCGTCCTTTCTGAATCTTATCTTTTTGAAGCCGAATTGCGATAGCAGCCCGGTAGCAACGTCTTTACCATCGTCTATGCTCACTTCACAGTCTTCGTTGCATAGGACACACGATGCAGAATGGTAACTCCGAAGCCGTATTTCATCCTCGCGCTGCTCTCTCCTGAAACATCTATCCACCGAGAAGAGTTTTATCGGTAACGACTTCTTATTCAGGAATTCCGCCAGCGTCAAGAACCAGCCGGAGGTCATGTGACT
>JAUWPM010000038.1 GCA_030611585.1 Methanosarcinales archaeon
GATTCGTGAGCGAAGGCGTTCTCGCCTACCGCCGGCTGGTTGACTGGAATAGGGACTCTGAAAGAAAGGGCTGCATAATTGCTTATCTTCCACGCGCGGCTCAAATCAATATGCTCGTCTAACTGGTATTTGTTTTCAAACCCGCTGGACTTCTGTACCGCAAGAATCGTGGAGACCAAATCAGCATTGCCCGCTCGCTCCCCCATCCCGTTCACCGTCGTGGTGACATACGCATCAACACCGGCGTCTATTGCCCCTTTGGCACCCGCCACGGAGCATGCGACTGCCATGTTCAAATCATTGTGATAGTGCAGTTCGATGGGAATATTAACCGCCTCTGCAAGCGCTTTCACTCGCTCGTATGTGGTGAACGGGTCGTCATAGCCGAGAGTGTCACAGTATCTTATCCGGTCTGCGCCGTGCTGTTTGGCAGCTTCGGCAAATTCAATCAGCCATTCGAGTTTCGTCCTTGAAGCGTCTTCTGCATTTACTCCAACGCTCTCTGCACCGTGTTCCCCAGCGGCATCAGCCGCATCGCACATACTTTTTAGTATGTCCGTCCATGTATATTTGCCCCGGAATTTGCCTTCTATCATCTGCTTTGACGTTGACATGCTCAAATTAACGTGTTTCAGCTTTGGCACCAGTCGGAAGCTTTCTTCGACGTCCTCTTTTATCGCTCTCATCCACCCGCCGAGCCTTATGCGCGTCATAGCACCCAGTTCCGTTAGTTCCAAATTGGCGTTCAAATAATTCGTCTCATGCCTCGTGGCTGGGAACCCGAACTCACTCTGAAAAATGCCCATCTCATCTAAGTAAAAGTTCAGCAGCGTCTTCTCTAACTTCGCTAAGCCCAATCTCGAGGTCTGCACCCCGTCCCTGTTCGTAACGTCAATTATGTATATCGTGTTCTTCATTTCACTTCACTACACTACCGGCTGCTAATTATTTATTAAATGCCAGTCAACTAAAATACCGGTGTTCACGATGATTACACGAGGAGAGATAAATGGGGTTTTAGGAGAATACGACCTGAATGAGGTGACCATAGGCGTACTTGGGTCGCATTCCGCGCTTGATATATGTCGAGGGGCGAAAGACATGGGCTTCAGGACACTGGTAGTGTGCCAGAAGGGCAGGGAGAGAACTTACGACCGCTATTATCGGACGGAGAATTCGCTCGGAATCGTGGATCAGACCATAATCTTGGACAAATTCACGGATATAACACAGGAAAGCGTACAGAGGGAAATGCGTGAGAAGAATGTCGTATTCATCCCGCACCGCTCCTTTGAGGTCTACGTGGGCTTCGACCGGATCGAAGATGAATTCCTTCTGCCACTGTTCGGCTCCAGAAGCATGCTCCGCGCAGAGGAGCGGGATGCCGATAGAAACCAGTATTACCTGATGGAAAAGGGGGGAATCCCGTATCCCAAGACGTATAAAAGCCCGGAGGAGATAGACCGCTTAGTTCTGGTGAAAGCGCCGGAAGCGCAGCGGACGTACGAGCGCGCGTTCTTCTTCGCTTCTTCTCCCGAGGAGTTCTACGGGAATTCCGAGCAGATGATTCGCGAGGGCAAGATAACGGAGGAAGGGCTGAAGAAAGCGGTAATCGAAGAGTTCGTTATGGGTGCGCAGTCCAACTTCAACTACTTCTACTCGCTATTAGACCAGCGGCTGGAACTGTTGGGTACTGACACCAGGCGACAGACCAATCTGGACGGTGTTCTTCGCCTGCCTGCACCGCAGCAGTTAGAAGCCTTGAAGCATATAGGTGTCAAAGCAATCGAAGCCGGACATATCGCATGCACGGTGAAGGAATCACTTTTAGAGCAGATATTCGAGCTGGGCGAGAAATTCGTGAGTGTGGCAAGGGCGGAGTACCCCCCGGGGATTATAGGTCCCTTTGCTTTACAAGCCTCGTTTACGCCCGGACCTCCGAAGGAAACCGCCGTAGTCTTTGACATCTCCATGCGAGTGCAGGGCTCACCCGGAACCATGTTTACGCCGTATTCGGGATACTACTACGGCAAGTCGCTCTCGGTGGGTAAGCGGGTGGCTATGGAACTCCGAAAAGCTATTCAACAGAACAGATTGGAGGAGACGGTTACCTGAGATGATACACCGCGAGGAGATCCAGCACATTCTGGACGGCTACGATAGGGAGCACATAACCGTAGCTACAATAGGAAGTCATACCGCACTCCAGATACTTAAAGGAGCGAGGGACGAGGGCTTCAAGAATCTGGTGATCTGTAAAAAAGGCACCGAAGAGGTTTACCGGCAGTTCGGGCTGGCGGATGAACTTCTAACAGTCGAGAATTTCAAGCAAGTCCTGGGAAAAAGCTTTCAGGAGCAACTGATAGAAAGAAACGCCGTCCTTATCCCGCATGGCTCCTTTGTGGAATATCTCTCACCCGTCAGGATTGAGAACGAGCTTTTTGTCCCTATGTTCGGGAACAGAGCGGTCCTGGACTGGGAATCTGACCGTAAGAAGGAGCGCGAATGGCTGGAGCGTGCAGAGCTGAGACTGCCAGTAGAATTCAAAGACCCTGCAGATATAGACCGATTAGTAATGGTGAAATTCCCCGGAGCTAAGGGTGGGAGGGGCTATATCCTTGCAAGCAATCCCGATGAATTTGAGCAGAAGCACAAAAAGCTGAACCTGAGCGATAAAGATGAATTCACCATCCAGGAGTATGTGATAGGAACCAGATTCTATCCACATTATTTCTACTCACCGCTCACCGATCGGCTGGAACTCCTCAGTATGGACATCCGCTACGAATCCAACATTGATGGAATCTCCCGGCTATCTTATATTCTCCGGGATCGGCATCCCGAACCCTCATTTGTCGTTACGGGCAATCTCCCCGTTGTGGTGAGGGAGTCGCTCCTGCCACGAATCCTGGAAATGGGTCAGAAAGTAATCGAAACGTCCCAGGAACTGTTCAGTCCCGGCTTGATAGGACCTTTCTGCATAGAAACCATCTGCACTGAAGATCTGGAGTTTATAGTGTTCGAAATTTCTGCCAGGATTGTCGCGGGAACCAATCTCTACATTAACGGTTCCCCGTACTCGCAACTGCTCTATGATGAGCCAATGAGCACTGGGAGGAGAATATCAAGAGAGATAAAAGCGGCACTCAAGGAAGATTCGCTTGATAAAGTTGTATATTGAGTATACTTTTGGATATGTCTACCACATCGTTTAGCGCGAAATCTGTGGAGCTTTTTCAAAATCCGCTTAATATATATATGGGAAATAAAAAGTTATTATTGATGGTAGATAACACAAACTCAGTTGGAATATTGCGTAGGGGGACTGTGGTTTATTATGTGGGTTCGGCGATTTTTGCGGCAGGCATAGCGCTCTTAGCTGCCGGTGTCGCATTTGCCATGATTCAAAGGATACACTATGGGTCAGAGCCGTGGGAAATCCTTCTTTTCTTCATTTTCACGGGCGTTGGAGGAACGCTGATTTTAGCTGGTATAAATATGATGATGAAGCAGACGCGATATGGGTATTATATCATAGCTGCAAGTGTTTTTGTATCGTTCTTTGCACTTCTCATCTTTGCACGTAATTATTCCAATAACTGGTATTATCCACTCGTAAGCTATGTTATTGCTCTCTACACTGCCGGATTTTTGCTGTTAGTGGGAAATGCGTTTGCGAACGTAATTCTATGGATGATTAGTGGTAAACCTGAGGCGGTGGGGCTGAGAGGGGAGGAGATAAAAACTTATAACGATGAAGAGATAGAGCGAGACATAGAAGAAGCAACGAGGAAAAGTATAGAACTCTCTGCCAGCGAACTGAAATTTAGAAATCTGGATGTAGAGGGCGTAAAATTTGGAAAGGCTTTTCGTGAGACGCGTGGTGATACCATAAGGATTAAGGACAATATGGAAGAAGCAAAAAGCTTGGAAGAGGCGATAAAACCCGGTGGGAAGATAAAATCGGGTTCGGTGGAGGTTGACAAGATCTCAATGCAGTTGGGCGAAGCCATGAGGAAAGGAGCAGTTGAGAAAGGACGATTTGAAACGTTTAAGGCGGTAGTCACGGGGAAAATTAGATCACTTGTACGTTTAACACAATTAAAGAAGTAATTTATCCTATTAAGACGATCAGATAAATAGCCGACCGAAAGCTTTTTAGGGTAAGTGCTACAAATATAGAATAGAAGAGGTGTTAATAAAAATGGCAAAAGGTCTTGATATTGGAACCATGAACATAATATGTTCGGAAAGAGAGAACGAGGACGTAGTTTTTACGCGGCAGAGGAATGCGTTTCTGGAGCTCGAATCGAGTGATCTGACGAAGACGATGCTGGATAGTGCGAAAGTCCTTTATATCGAGAAGGACGGTGTGATTAACGTATTGGGCGAGGATGCCTTTAAATTCGCAACTATATTCGGGAAAGAATCGAGAAGACCAATGAAGCACGGTATAATAAGCCCTAAGGAGAAGGATGCGATACCAATGATTAAGCTAATAGTGGAGCGGGTTTTAGGCGAGCCAGGCCATCGAAATGAGGTATTGTGCATTTCATCGCCGGCCGATCCAATAGATATGGACATGAACACACTGTATCATAAGAAGATGACAGAGGCGCTTGCGAGAAGAATGGCTTACGAAACGCACGTAATTGATGAGGGGTTGGCAGTGATTTATTCCGAACTTTCGGATTACAACTTTACCGGATTGGGGATAAGCATAGGTGCGGGTCTCACGAATGTTACACTCGCATATTTAGCCACACCCGTGATGTCATTCAGTATAGGTAGAGGAGGAGATTGGATTGACGAGCAGGTTTCGATTACAACGGGGTTGCCAAAGGAGCACGTATGCGCGATAAAAGAGCGGGGGTTCAAATTGAATTTCGAGGTTGAGTTCGGAAGTCCGGATGGCGCTCTCTCCATCTATTACGATGCCCTGGTGACGTATATTATAAAGAACCTGAACCGTAAACTTGCAGAGATAACACCGCCAAAAGTGGAATTCCCCGTTGCACTCGCCGGAGGAAGCTCCCAACCGAACGGGTTTTTAAAGACGTTCGAGCGGAAATTGAGGGATGCAAAGCTCCAAATTGATATATCGAACGTAAAGCAAGCTAAGGACCCGTTGTATTCCGTTGCAAGAGGCTGTTTGATTGCAGCGAGAACACAAGAGGGGGGCGATGTGGAAGAAGGAAAAACGGAAGTAAGTAAAAAGTAAGGCTGAGAGTGAGAAGAAGGAGAAGAGACTGAAAGACGTTAACCCATGCCCTTTATGGATTGTATCAAAACCCCGCGACCCTGGATCACCTCGAAGTCCGGACTCTTACACGACGGACATCTAACGTACACGTGCGCGACTTCGGGTGCAAAATGAACCGCTTCGCCTTCGTCATCGTCTAAACCAGCATCTCGATAATCCCACTCGTGCCCGCAAACGCGGCATTTGAATATCGCTCGCTCCGTCTCCAGTTCGATCTTCACATCCTTCAGCAGCAAGTCCTCATCGTGCACTTTGACAATTTCATCCAGGGCGTATTGGAATATCTCGAGTTCTATCTGCTGTAATTCGCCGATTTTAACTGTTATCTCATTAATCTTTTTCAGCCCTCCTTTGCTTGATTCCTCTATTGCAGCCGCGATTACAGCTTCCGCCAATGCCCATTCGTGCATGATTCTTTTGCTCTGTTATCTTTTGATACCACACCTATATCTCACCGTATCGAGACATAATGTTGCAACATCCTTCCCGTGAGACCATGCAGGGTCCAACGGGATGCTGGGGCGTGCACGTTGTGCCGAACAACGGGCATTCATCCGGGTCCACCAGCCCTCGCAGGATTTCGCCGCAGCGGCAGCCCTCGGGCTCTTTATAATCGCTGCATACCACCGCACATAACTCATCTTCGTATCGTTTTCGCGCATCGTAATCCGCGAATTCCGCTCTCAGCGTAAGACCACTACCCGGTATAATGGGAAAGCCCCGCCAGCTCACGTCGCAAGGTTCAAAAACAGCATTCATTATTCGCTTCGCCTTCTCGTTCCCCCCCGGTTTCACCACGCGTGCATATTCGTTCTCCACCTTTGCCTCTCCGTTGCGTATCTGCATGGCAAGCATGTAAACGGCAATGAGCACGTCCAGCGGCTCGAAACCCGCAATCACCTGCGGGATATTGTACCTGCTCGATAGAAATTCGTACGGTTCTGCGCCTATGATTACTGATACGTGACCGGGATCTATGAACCCGTCTATTCTCATCTCGCCCATGTTTACCAACGCTTCCATCGCCGGCGGGATGAGCCGGTGCGTAGAGAGGATGGAGAAATTCTCCGGCGGATTATGTAACATGACCGATGCAGGCGTTGGAGCTGTCGTTTCAAACCCGATGGAAAAGAAGACCACGTCCTTATCCGTCCTCTCCGCAATGGCGAGGCAGTCGGTTATGCTGTAAACCATCCGCACGTCATAACCCTCTGCCTTCACGTCTGCTAACGATTGCTTTTCACCAGGAACCCTGAACATATCACCAAACGTTGCAACCACTTTCCCGCTTCGTGCTAACGCAATCGCCTCTTCTATCTCTCTTGCCGTCGTCACGCAAACCGGACAACCCGGGCCTGCACGCACCTCAATCCCTGCCTCTTTCAACATTGAATTCAACCCGAACCGCACCAGCGTATCTTGATGCGTGCCGCAGACGTGCATCAAACGCAAATTGAGATTGAAATCTTTCAATTTTGACACGATCTGCTTTGCTAAACCCTCGCTTTGGTATCTGAACATCGTTCTCCTACAATCCCTCTTCTATTCTTTATCTTACTAATAAGGATATGAGTATGATTTAAAGTCGGCGGGATACCATTGGAAAAGGCGGGGAAAATGGTCTGGAGAATAGTTCGTCAAGAGTCGTGGATAAACGAACTCGAGTTCGGTTATTCGCAGTTATCGGAAATTGTCTATGAAAAGTGATCTAAAATGGAAATATTAGGATACTCGGAAAGAGGAGTAATTAACTCACTATTCTATGAGATAAAATTTTCTCAGAATAATTTACAACTTCTTAATGAATTTTTATCTTTTGTGTCCTTCCCATATCGGGCGGTCAATTTTCAAATATCCGACGCAAAAATATTGATTGAGCAGTCTTTCTCAGATTTTGGCGATGCTGATGCTGTGATTTTGGTTAATAATCGAAGTGATAAACAAGCAATTTTTATTGAAGCAAAGGTTAAGACTTTTCAAAAATATCATTGGAGTATTTCCGAGGAATTTGAGGAATTTAAGAAAGGGATAGGTAAAAATAGTGTAAGTTCATCCAATTTGTTTGTCCAACTATATCATAAACTCAGACTTATCAAAGCGTTACAAGTCGGTGGCATAAAGCATCTTCAAAATGGGGTAGAATTTCCACGATGCTCCTCAAAACAACAGAGAAAAATTGGAAATAACAAAGTAGTTTTAAAGGCTGTAAATCAATTGGAGAAGCATTATAAAGACGCATTGTTTATTGCGTTAGTACCTGACGATGATTCAAACCTTAAGGATTTTTATCAAGATACTTTAAGAGATTACCGCCCCGAGGGATTTCAAGAGTGGGATATTAGTGACTGGGGTTATCTTTCTTGGGCACAGGTTGATGAATTCTGCAAAAGATATAACTTAGGAGGAACATTAAAAACATTTGAGTGGAATGATGGACAAATTTATGGAAAAAGTAAAGGCAACAGCAGATAACAGAGCGTATCTGGCTCCACTTCGCTCCGCCCAAATTCCCCTTCGGGAAACTTCAGATACGCTCGAAACGTCATACGGAATGCTTGCTCGCCCCCTCTTTTATTGCTTCTCTGTAAGTTGGACTTTTGAAGTATAACGACAAAAGCCTACCGCTTTCCGTTTATCGTCTGTAGGTTCTATGTCCGGGTCTAATTGTTTTTTGCCGTTCCTTCCACTTTATTCTTACTTTCTTCACTTCAGGCAGTCTCTCCTCAGTTATAGTTACGTCCTTGAGTTTCATTACTCGTCTAAAACTATCGTAATCCCTACTCGCGATAATACTGATCGCGATTCCTTCTTTTCCCGCTCGTGCCGTCCGCCCTATCCGATGAATATAATCATTGCTGTCTCTCGGAGTGTCGTAATTGTAAATATGCGACACACCGGGAATGTCAAGTCCTCGTGCCGCTACGTCAGTGCAGACAAGAACACCGACGTCCCGTGCATGAAATTGCTTCATCACCCTGTTTCTTTTGTCTTGCGTCAGTCCGCCGTGAATGGCTAAGGCATTTATTCCCGCAGCTTTGAGGTTATTCGCCACAAAGTCCGTATTCAGCCGCGTATTGCAGAACACCATTACCAATCCTGCCCTTTCGTGTTCCAATAAATAGACCAACAACGAAAATTTCAAATTGTCGGGAACGTCATAATACACCTGCGTTAATTTCTTCGGATCAACGTGGGCTTCCGCAGAAACACTCACCGGCTCGTTCAGGTATCGCCGCGCGAGACGCGCCACCTCCGCGGAAATGGTAGCGGAAAACAATAGCGTCTGCCTTTCCCGCGGGCATTCTTGTATTATCTTCTTGACGTCGTCAATGAAGCCCATATCCAGCATTCTGTCCGCTTCATCCAACACCAGCGTGTTCACCTTGCTCAAACCCAGTGTCCTTCTTCCAATATGGTCTAATAATCTACCCGGCGTTCCTATAACAATATCCGCAGTCCTCAATTGCTCTATTTGTGGATTGATTGACATCCCACCAAAAACCGCAACGATCTTCAACGGCTTGTATCTCGAGAAATCACCTAACGCGGCTGCATCTTGCTGTGCCAGTTCTCTCGTTGGCGTTAAAACCAGCGCCTGAATCCCTTTCCCCTTTTTGGATTTCTGTATAATGTCAGAAGCAAAAGCAAGCGTCTTTCCGGAACCCGTTGCCGCCTCTGCTATAACGTCCTTTCCGGCAAGAACTAACGGAATCGCCTTCTCCTGTATCTCCGTTGGCTTTTCAAACTTCTCGTCTTCTATCGCTTTCAAAATAGGCTCTATAATACCCAGCTTTCTAAAATATTCCATCCTTCCTTTACTCAAGAAAAAAGTCTATACCTCTCTCTTATTTACCTCTCTATTTTATACGTTCTCATTTACGACTATAAAAAGGTTATATGCACCAATGCAATACTTTTTAAATTGATTGCGCTATAAATATCTTTAATGTCAGAACGAGAAGGTAAAGTATTCATGCGTGCATGCACGGGTGTGAGGGGGAGAAAATGGGACTAAAAGAAGGTTTTGAGAGGATATTTGTGAAGAAGGAAGGGATAGGGGTCGAGGACGATTATTGGGACCTGGACATCGGAGCGTATGAGGAAGAGCTAAAGGGAGACGAAGGCGTAAAGATGTACATAAAGACCGCGGAATTGACAGGCTTATACGATATTCCCGACTTGAAAAAGGAGATCTACGCGGGCAATATCTTGATTCTGGACATATCACTGGCGAAGCAGGACAAAGTTCTGGTAGAGAAAGCGATAAAAGACCTGAAGATGGCGGCATTCGATGTGGGCGGGGACATTGCCGGTCTCTCCGATGACCAGGTGATCGTGGCACCAATGGGAATTAAGATCGAACGTAAGAAAATGAGCGGGAAATAGCCTGGTTGGCTATCCTGACTGACTGTGCTGCGGGGTTACCGTGAGTGTCGTGAAAGAGGAATGTCCACTTTGTGGAGCGGAAAGCGAACTGCATTGCGTACCCTATGAAATCCCCTTCTTCGGCGAGATAATGATATTTACCGCGGTTTGTGCCTCCTGCGGGTATCGCAATACCGACGTAATGCTGCTCTCGGAAAAGAAGAGGAAAAGATGCGAGATGCTGATTTCGTCAGCGGAGGACGTGAATGCAATCGTTGTACGGTCCTCGTCGGGAACCATCGAGATCCCGGAGCTGGGCGTGATCGTCGAGCCAAAGTGCGGAGAAGCTTTTATCACTACGGTGGAAGGCGTGCTGAAGCGAGTGGAGAATGTGGTGAATATGCTGAGCAAAGACGGCGCGAGCAAGAAGCAGCGTGCAAATGCAGATGCGGTTTTGAAGCAGATAGAAGAGATAAAGTCGGGCAAAGCGAGTATGACGTTAATAATTGACGATCCAACGGGTAACAGTGCGATAATTCCCGATAAAGCTAAAATAAAATGACACCACTGACGATATTAAAGACCGTGTTTAATTACTCCTCTTTTCGATCACGACAGGAAGAAATAATTGACAATGTCTTAGCCGGGAGGAACACGCTCGCCATTCTACCCACGGGTGCCGGTAAATCGCTATGCTTTCAAATACCCGCATTGATATTTGATGGTCTGACGGTTGTCGTGAGTCCGTTAATCGCATTGATGAAGGACCAGGTGGACGGGCTGAAGAAGAGAGGAGTTCTTGAAGTGGCATATATCAATTCCATGCTCGACCAAAGCGCAAAAGAGGGCATATACGAGCGATTGCGGGAATCGAAATTGAAGATGCTGTACGTCGCGCCGGAAACGTTCGTGGACAACAAACTGATGAGTATTTTAAAAGGGTGCAACATCAGCTTGATAGCGATTGACGAGGTGCATTGCATTTCTATCTGGGGTCATAACTTCAGACCCGATTATTTACGTCTGAGGCGGGTAATTGGAGAACTGAATAACCCACCCATTTTAGGATTGACTGCAACAGCCACAAAAACCGTTGAAGAGGACGTACAGGTTCAACTGGGTGTCAAATGCGATGCGTTTAATGACAGTTTTGACAGGAAGAATCTCTTGTTTTCCGTGCTCACATTGAAAAGCAACGTAAGAAAAGAGGAAATTCTCAAAGGTCTGTTAGAAAGGCTAAAGGGTTCTATCATCGTATACGTGAATTTTACGAAGACGGCAGAGGAATTGGCGGGCTATTTATCAACGGGGGGCTTAAGTGCTTCGTTTTATCACGGTCAGATGGAGAAGGAAGAGAGGAAGACGGTACAAAATGATTTTATGAGCGGGAGAACGAGAATCGTGGTGGCTACAAATGCCTTCGGAATGGGCATTGACAAAGAGGACATAAGGGCAATAATCCATTATCACCTGCCAAGATCTATCGAGAACTATTATCAAGAAGTGGGTCGTGCAGGTAGGGATGGAAATATCTCCAACTGCATATTGCTTTATTCTGAGAGGGACGAGATTGAACTGAGGAAATTGGTTCGATATAACACTCCCTCCCGTAAACAAATAAAAGCCGTGCTCGATTTCTTGAAGAACAACAGCGAGGGGAGTTCGATATACGTGAATGTAAAGCGATTGGCATACGATTTGGGACTTGATGAAGTGTCTGTCAGGTTAATGTTGTATCATCTCGAGGAGAACGAAGCGATAAGAACGCAGTTCAAGATTTTCCGGCGTGCTAAGATAAAATTGAACGATGCGGACTTAGATGGCAGAGCAGAGGTTGAAAGGATAGTCAGGAGTGGGTATTTCAAAGAGAATAAATGGATGGACCTAGTAGAATTAAGCGCCGCAAGTGGGACGTCCATTCCAAAGCTAAATTGGATATTTCGTGATTGGGAAACGGCGGGTAAGATAGAACTCGTGGAACGGGATGTTTGCATACCTGTGGAGATAAAACCCGGTATAAGAGGAATTGACGTAGAAGAGATACTGGACGTCTTCCGGGAATTGGAGGGGGGTGGTCTTAAGAAGATTGCCCGGGTGGTCGAGTATGTAAATGGTGGGGAATGCAGAAGGAAGTTCATCCTAAAGTACTTCGGCGAGGATTACAATCGAGCATGCAACGCCTGTGACATTTGCAATCCGTTTTTGAAACTTGGGGAAGGTATCAAAGCAGGAGAGATGGAAGTTGTGGATAAAGAAGCGATTGAAGAGCTAAAGAATGCGACTGCGATTTATAAAGATGAAGTTATTGGAGACGGTTCAAGAGAAAAGTCGGGCAAATCCGCCAAAATTGCCTCCGATATTTTCGAGTTGCTGAAAGATTTGGATTTTCATCCGGGCAGAACTTTCCTGGCAAATGTATTGATTGGGTCGAGATCAAAGCAGATAATAAATCAAAATCTTCAAGAATCCATGTACTATGGTATCCTGAAAGATTATACGGCAAATGAAGTGAGAAGTATTATTGACCAGTTGATAGATGGCGGGTATTTAGAGAAAAGGCAAGGACATTCACGTTTCCCAAGACCCCTGTTGTATCTTACTAAGAAGGCAATGGGAGCATTAAAAGAGGAAGAGCATATTGATTTGAAGCTGCCAGTAAAGGAGAAGGAAGTAATAAGAGAGGGAAATAGCTCAAAAGTGTTTGAAGAGCTGAAGAGATGGCGCAGGGAAATTGCCTCAGAGAAAAACGTCCCTCATTATCGTATTTTTCACGATAGCACTTTAATAGGTATAGCGAATCAGTTACCGAAGACAAGGGAGGAGTTAGAGGCGATTAAAGGGATTGGTGGAAGGAGAATTGAAGCCTATGGCGATGACGTGTTGAAAATCGTAAAGAAGGAATCATGATGAAAAAACTAGTTATATACACAGACGGAGCTTGCAGAGGCAATCCGGGACCCGCGGGCATTGGTATCGTGATATGCGATGAATCAGGGAAGATAGTAAGGCAATACGAAGAATTTATCGGCAACGCAACGAACAACATTGCGGAATATCGAGCATTGATAAAAGCATTAGAACTGGCAGCCGCTTATCCCGTAAACGGGGTTGATTGCTTTTCGGACAGCGAATTAATGGTCAGGCAGCTTAATGGGGTATACAGGGTTAAAAATCCGCGATTGCGCGAACTCTTCATTCGCGTGCGAGAGCAAGAGAAGCGATTTGAGAAGGTAAAGTATACCCACGTGCCGAGAGAGGAAGTGCATATAAAAATGGCGGATAAACTGGCTAATCGAGCAATAGATGAAGAAAAATGAAAATGAGTAGGAACATAAAGGTGGAATTCGTAGGTAGAGAACCGATTGAGGAGCAAGAGATAGAGATAGTGGAAAGAAAGGGGTTGGGGCATCCTGACAGCTTATGCGACGGTATAGCGGAAGCGGTTAGTGTAGCGTTGTGCAAAGAGTATAAGAGGAAGTGCGGGGTGATATTGCATCACAACACCGATAAGGTGCAACTTGTCGCCGGCAGGTCGAATCCACGATATGGTGGGGGAGAGGTTATTTCGCCGATTTACATACTGCTGGGCGGACGGGCAACGCGAGTGTTTGAAGGCGAGGAAATCGCCGTTGACATCGTGGCGACGAATTCGGCGAAGGAATATTTACGTGTCGTACGGAATTTGGACGTGGATCACCAGGTAATAGTGGATAGTAAGCTAGGCGGGGGTTCTTCGGACCTCCTAAAAGTCTTTAAAGGTAACAACGATGAGCGAGTACAGGCGGGGATACCCATTGCGAACGACACCTCCTTTGGCGTTGCACATGCCCCCCTTTCGGAGTGCGAATCCATAGCCCTTAACGTAGAAGGGCGAGTGATGGCGGAATACCGCAACAAGGAGAAGGCGATAGGCGAGGATATGAAGGTGATGGTACTTAGAGAGAAGGACAGGATAACGTTAACGGTGGGCGATGCGCTCGTTTCTCGCTACGTGGATGACTACGAGCATTATGAGACCGCAAAGCGCGAATTTAAGGGCTTTATAAGCGGCGTTGCGGAGGCACGTACCGCACGAGAGGTAAACACCCAGGTAAACATGGCGGACACGCCGGATTCGGTTTATCTCACCGTAACGGGCACGTCGGCGGAGATGGGCGATGACGGCGCTACGGGTCGTGGTAACCGGTGCAACGGACTAATTACGCCTAACAGACCGATGAGTTTGGAAGCAACGCCGGGGAAAAATCCCGTGAACCATACCGGAAAGATATACAATCTGCTCGCCAATAAAATAGCCAACGACGTCGTAGAGAACGTAGACGGGATTCGTGAGGTGCACATAAAGATCCTTTCAGAGATAGGCAGAAGGATAGACGATCCGAAAGTAGCAACTGCTCAGATCATTCCGAAGAGTGACGTGAACAGAACCGGAAT
>JAUWPM010000105.1 GCA_030611585.1 Methanosarcinales archaeon
TGAAGGATGAAGTATCCACCCCATGTGAAACCCGTAACGCCGATAAGAATTGCCGGAGCGAGAATAGTAGCCAGATAGATTGATTGATTCTTGAAATCACTGGGAAAAGGATTTTCAACCATTTTGAGCGCTTTCCATGCAACTACAACAGTTAAAAGGATTAGAAAAAGGGAAAGAGCATCGTGGAAGACAAACCCTTTCATGGTTCTGAAGATCAGGAAATGGGAGAAGGACGCGAGCAGTCCCGCAACGACTCCAGCAGACTTATTGAACAGGGTTTTTGCAAACCAGTATATGACCAGCACGGTGGCTGCTCCGAGCAAGGGTGGCGCCAGCCCTTCGGAAATAACCATGCTGGACTGCGTGAATTTGAAGGGGATAAAATCAATTATCCAGCCCACGAAGGCAAGGAGATAAGCCATACCAGGCTGATACAAGGGCGCTGAACTGAACGGGTCTGGAACTGCCGGATGTCCGAAAGAATAAATGTGCTCTGCCTGCCTTGCCATATAAGCATCGTTATCCCATTTAGTCTCCCACGCGCCACCCATAAAGCGTATTGTAAAGGCTAAGGCAAACAGTAAAATAATAGGAAACAGCTCTCCTTTAAGCCACTCCAACCTTGCACTCTTTGACAACATGGCATCACACCTATTTTTGTTCACTTTATGTAGAGTCGCCGTTTTTTAAGTTCTTTTCTGCTTCAACTTCTACGCAGGTTATTTGAACGTGACTAAAAACTTCTTTTATTCTTGTTGACGACATATCTTAAGAATTACTAAGTATTCAATCCGGTGATAAAAATTGGTGAAACCGCGAGCTGCTTTACGTAGACTAAGAATCTGTGAGCACGGAGGGAAACGAGAAGGAAAGAAGAAGAATGAGCTAATAGACTTCAGCGTGAATCTAAACCCGTATGGACCGCCGGATTTCGTTTCAGAAGCGATACAAGAAGCTGTAAAAGAGATAGCTGTGTATCCGGACACCGAATGCCGCACGTTACGGGAGCAGATAGCCGAGAAATTCGGCTGCGAGCAGAAAGAAGTATTAGTGGGCGCGGGTGTATCTGAACTCATACAGCTCGTAGCGCTTTCCTTTGTAAAGAATCGGGTGCTCATGCCGAAACACACGTATGGCGAATACGAGACTGCGACAAAGATGCTGGGTGCGCAGATCAAACGTGTAGAAATGCCCGATCTGCGAATTAAGCCCGAATTAATCGTGGACGCGATGAAAAAAGATGACGTGGTCTTCCTTTGCAATCCGAACAATCCAACCGGGCAGTACCTCGGTAAAAACGAGATAGAGCAGATATTAGAAGCAGCGGAACGAGTTGATGCGTTAGTAGTGATAGACGAAGCGTACATGGATTTTGTAACGGATGCGTTCTGGGCGCATAAGTTTTCCACGCACAATCTGATTATTTTACGGTCTCTAACGAAATCGTTCGCTATACCGGGTGTAAGAGTAGGCTATGCGATCTCGTCAGAGGCGATTATAACGGAGCTGGAGAAGATAAAAGTGCCTTGGAGTGTGAGCGTGTGCGCACAGAAGGTTGGTGCGGCAGTGATCGGCACGGACGGTGATAAGTTTTTAGCCGAGACGATAAAGAGAATAGAACGGAGTAAGAGGAAGATAGAAAAATCTTTGGACGTGCACACGGATGCGAATTTTTATATCCTCGAGGTGGGTGATGCTATGGAAGCGAAAAAGGAGCTTTTGAAGCATGGAATTCTGGTGAGGGATTGCACTTCCTTTGGCTTGCCCACCCATATACGGTTCTCCGTGAGGACGGATGATGAGAATGATCTGTTGCTGCACTTTTTAAAGAGCTTTTTAAATTTTCGTGATAACTGATTAATTACTATGAGAAGTAGCGTTGAGAGTGGCAATGCCGAGGAATGGAGTGAAGCGCAAAAAGCGAGATTTAAAAGTGAGCGGGAAACGCTTATCAAGAGAATGGACGCGTTTAACCGGATGATGGACGAGTTTGAGACCGATAAGAAGCAGTTGAAAGTATCGCTGGAGCAGGAAAAAGATCCTGAATTAGACGTGGATTTCCCCAGAATGGTGGAAAAAGGGATAGTACGGATTACCAATAAGCAGGGAGAGCTTAGTAAGAGGCGGAACGAGCTTACCAAGAGAATGAAAGAGCTCGATGCCGAGGAACAGCAGTTGAATGCACTGTTGGGGCACGAAAAATACCCGGAATGGCTCGAACTGAGGAGAAAGAGAGATGAGGCGGTTGAGGTAGCAGCGAGACTCGAGGCTGAGATGAAGCGGCTCATGGAAAGCATTATTATTGATACGGCACGGAAATAGTAATCAAAGGTAAGTAAGCAAGTAAGTGAGTGAGTGTGAGAAGAGAAAAAATGCAAATGCCTGAAAGATGGTTTGTTTACAATATATATCCCGCAGGGCGAGGAGTTCCGAGTACGCATGAGGATTTGAATACGGTGCGAGTGAACGTAGAGGTCAAACTTAAAGAACTCACACCGCCGTACCACTGGTTCACCATGCTCACGAAGGCGGAGCGCGTAATGTTCGGTGTCAAAGTGGAAGATGGAGGAGCACGTATCAAAGAACTGATAGGGAACGAACTGAGCGAGGAGTATCCCGATTTGGTTATTGGTTTTGGTGATGAGGACCCGGACAATTGTGAACTGATGGCGATTGCAACGCAATGTAGAACGAAATTAGAAGAGAAGATCCCTATTTCCAAGTGGAACGCAGGACAGATTGGTTTTATGGTGCACTGCATGTTGAATCCTTATGGATTTGATAACGAGGCATGGACCTATTGGACGTCTCTCTGCTGTATTGATGAAGACGTTGAGATTGCCGATCGTGATATAAAAGACGTTATTACGCTTGTTCGATTCTTTTTAGAGCACAAAAAGGGAATGGAACTGGAAGATGATTATGAGAAGTTAGAGGCACTCATGAAAGAATTAGACGCTTTTGCTGACTACTTGAGGAAGAAATCGTCATACAGCCTTGCGAGAGGGTAAAAGGTGTACGTATTTAGCGAACCACCAGATTGCACAGATTTTCACGAGAAAATATGAAGATGTAAAACATGAAATGCAAATCTAACCAATATCTTCTGCGCAGTATCATCTTCTTGTGTTAATCTCGTGGAATCTCGTGGTTTTTTTCGCCTCCGCTAAACATATACTATAACAGAAGAAAGAAGGTGAGTGATTAAACGTGCCCGGCGATATTGACAAGATCGTGCAGATTCTTAAGGCATGGTATCACGACGACACATTGGCTTTGACGGAAGTGTCAAACGCACGGGACCCGTTTAAAGTCTTGATCTCATGCATTTTGAGCCTCCGGACAAAGGACGAAGTGACGGCAAAAGCTACCAAACGACTGTTCGCACGTGCAAAAACACCTGCGGAGATGCTGAAGCTAACGAAGGATGAGATAGAATATGCAATCTATCCGGTGGGCTTTTACCATAGAAAGGCGGAGCAAATCCTCGAGATCTGCCGTGTCCTGATCGAGAAGTACGATTCGCGCGTGCCCGACAAGATTGACGAACTCCTGAAACTTAAGGGTGTTGGTCGAAAGACTGCGAATATCGTTGTTACGATGGGCTATAAGAAACTCGGTGTTGCGGTTGATACCCACGTCCACCGTATATCCAATCGTTTGGGACTCGTAGCGACCAAAACGCCGCACCAAACGGAATTCGCGTTACGGAAAACACTTCCTAAAAAGTACTGGATTATCTTCAATACTCTGCTCGTTATGCACGGTCAGAACATTTGCACGCCGATAAGTCCGAAGTGCAGTATGTGTCCGATTAGTGAGTGCTGTAAGAGGGTGGGTGTGGGGAGGTTTCGATGAAGGCAGTTCATGCCAGGTCATTGTGTCATTAATATCGCTGCTATTGTCTCAGTTAGCTGATATGCTCATGGTACACGGCGCATTCCTGCTCGCAGGGGATACAACGTTTGTCGGCAAAGCGAGCAAAAAGATGCATGGCTTTGTTTTCCGATCATGGCAAGGCTGATTCCGGGGCAGAAAAAGCCCTCGCTGTTTGTATCCACTCCAAAGGGAAAGGGATTACGTCCGGCAAACTTCTGGGACGTGACAGTCGGTCTCAAACGTTCTGTACGCGTGGGAGTTGCTGGGACGACCCACCAGAATATTCCGGCAGGGGACGCCCACAAGGAAACCTAAATTGTTGACACAACACTTTTTCTTTTTTACAAACCTTAACTCCGAATCATTTTGGGGAACATATCTAACCCAAGTGCCTCATCCAGATCCATCACCTTCTTTGGAACCTCAGTGATCATGCCACGCCCACGCATCTCAAGATGGTAGACCTTGCTGTATTTGAATAACAGG